>DASUMO010000228.1:0-16505 GCA_036277695.1 Chitinophagaceae bacterium | reverse complement strand
CTCTTATTCTCCTTAAGTTGGATTATCAGGCAGGCTGGAGGAGACTCACCTGGGAAGAAGTGGTAGTCTTTGGGATCTTTCATAAAGGTATGGTTGCTACGAGTCCCTCTTATTCTCCTTAAGTTGGATTATCAGGCAGGCTGGAGGAGACTCGTCTGGGAAAAAATTGAGGTCAATAAGCAACCTATTGAATTCAAAAAGGATATGGCTGTGGTACTTCCTGCGACAACCCACTCAGCGAAAAATATTGGAAAAACTGCATTAAGTTTAATAGTGGTAGAAGTGAATAGGCCAGGGGATTAATAGTTTTCAGGGATGTTTTTTTCTCTGTCTTACTTGTTCGCATGTTGCGTGTTTATCCACTCAGCCTCTGGCGGAAATTGGCTGATAATTTTTTTATCAAGTTTGATCCTTCCGATAAAGTTGAACCATTTTATCGTATCACTTATCGTATCCTCAAGTAAGCGGAAAGTATAATTAAAATCTTTGATGATTTTACTATTATCAAACAGTGCATAACGATGACTGTATTCTTTGGCGAGACCAACAGTAAATGGAGGATTCCAGCCGGTTAATTTTGCTATTACTTCCATCATTCCGGCCGTTGCAATATTAGCCGTTCTCCCAAAAGGCGCATACAAAACTCTTTTGCCCGAAATTTTACCAGCCATTTTACCAATTTCCCGTAACTCATATCCTCCTGCGGACAGTATATATCTTTCTCCTGTTCTTCCGCAACTAACTGCAAGAGCATGAAGTTCTCCTGCATCCCTTGCGTCTACAAAAGATAATGCACCTTTTACCGTCATTCCTATTCCTTTGAAAACATCTACAAGCAGTCGGTTGGAAGGAGTGATTTTATAATCGTATCTCCCATAGATTGCAGCGGGACAAAGTACGATCATGGGCATATTATTCTTATCTGAAAGCTCCCATGCTATCTGTTCACTTTTTGTTTTTGCAATACCGTAGGAAACATTGTCCTGTTCACTCCAGTCTTTCTCAGTCAATATACGTTTAGGATCTTTAGAAGTGCCAACTGCATACGTTGAACTGGTATAAACGATTCTTTTTACACCTGCTGTCATCGCCGCATTAAAAACATTCTTTGTACCCTCAATAGACGGCTCCATTACTTCCGCCTCATTCTTTGCCCATACTTTATAAACGGCAGCATGGTGAATGATTACTTCACAACCCATTGCTGCTTTTATCAGCGCTTCGCGGTCACGAATATCTCCATAGTAATAGGTGACGGGTAAGCCGGCCAGTCCTCTTAGATCTGAGTTGTTCCTGACAAAGACATTTACATCGTAGTTCTTTTTCAGCAATGACCGAACAGTATTGGCACCAAGATGACCATTGGCACCGGTCACTAATATTTGTGAGTTCATTAAGTTATCTGTATGCACCATTCCTATAGAGATTGAAACTATTGACTAGTGATTATTTATCCCGATAATAAATTCCAATTATTGTTGCCACATGTCCAAGAAATTTTATTGCCGCATCGGGGGGTCTTTTGGCAATAATCTCTTCCCGGTAATTATTCATCAGTACGCTCATATACAGCATTGTTCTGAAATTCATTTTGAAGTCCTTTGTTCTATTGAGTGTAAGTTTATCCAATACTTTACAAACGTCTTCAAAATAGTTTTCCATTCTTAGAGCAGGCTGATGTGTATTAAAAACTGTCACTATTTTTTCAGTTGGGTTTCTGAAGCCATGCGTTACACCTTTCGGAACGGCGAGTTGGTCTCCTTTTTTTGCTGTTATCCATTTATCTTCTATAAAGAATTCCATTTCACCATCCAGTACTTCATATGTTTCAATGGCATTGGGATGGGTATGTATAAGAGGATCTTTCATGTTACAACCCGGCAATAATTCCCAATGTAAGTCTAATGATTTTCCCTGTGTATTTGCACCGGCCTGTAATACTGTAAACTTCATGCCTACTGGTGTCATATCGAGTATTTGACCTCTTGCTGCCATATTTGCTTGATAAATTTATGACCGTTGTTCTAACAGTGCAAATCGGTTTGCAAAAATCCAAGTAAAAACTATCTTAGAAAACGAATTTTCATAGGATAAGGTTTAATGGTTAATGGTTTTTGATTAGAAATCCCCGCTGTGTGCGGGGATTTGTTCTTATTAATTTTTTCAGCTATAATCTGGCAATAAATGCCTGCTTTCCGCGGATACCGCTACTTGATCAAAATTTAGATTTTGACAACCAACAACTTGTCAACCGTGCATCCCGCTAAAATATGCATAGGACCAACTATTTGCAAAAGCTGCAAATCAGCAGAAATGGCTTGCAAAATTCAATTACAGGATGCCTTTATGACAATCTAGTTTAGTGTGCGATTAACAAGAAATGGAATTGTTGCCAATCCTTTAGCTGCACAGATCAGTTAAGCCCAAAAGGGCAACTGTGCAAACGGACCTGGTCCCCGCTTCGTTTTTTGACAATCTAATTCATCACCATTAAACTAAAAAAAATGAAAAAACTAATTCTCTTTTCTCTTATCGTTTGTCTCTTTGCCAGTTGTAAAAAAGATAATAAGGAAGACTCTCCCCCAAGATCCGCACTTCTGACAACGGGCACCTGGAAGATAACTGCTTTCCTGACGGATGATGACGGCAATGGAAGTTTTGAGTACGATTTATATGCCGTACTTCCCGCCTGCTGGAAGGACAACTATTTCACATTTAAAGTCGGTGGTGTGCTGGAGATGAATGAAGGCGCAACAAAATGTGATCCATTAGATTCGCAAACAGAAAATTCAACCTGGGCGTTACTGGAAAACGACAGTAAATTATCGCTTGACGGGGACCCGTTCGTGATTGAAACGCTAACGAATACCACCCTGCGAATCCGGGATGTAGACCCCATAGATGGAACGCAAATAACGATGACCAGGCAATAATTCGCTACCGCTTCAACCACCGCTGAAAGTTGGTAAAAAACCGGAATGAAAAATTGCTGTCAGCTGTATGCCCCGTTCCTATTCTTCATAAACTGCCTCCAGGTCTGCCTCACCCGGCAAACCTGGGCAGTTTATTTGATCAAGCCAGGGGCATTCGTCGCAAATATCTTGACTGCTATGGCCAGCAGGATCACGCCAAAAAATTTTCTTACCGCAATCAAACCTGCCGGCCCTAAAATCCGGGCTATTCCACCCAATGATTTTAACACGATATAAACCACGATCAGGTTGACCAGGATAGCAATTAAGATCACTGTTTCTGTATAATTTGCCTTGAGCGACATGATCGTGGTCAGGGTGCCCGATCCGGCGATCAGCGGAAAGGCAATCGGCACTACCGTGGCAGCCTTTACATCTTTTTCACTCTTAAAAAATTCCAGGCCCAAAACCATTTCCAGCCCCAGGATAAAGATCACGATCGAACCGCCGACGGCGAAGGATTTTACATCCAAACCCAGCAAATTCAAAAATGCTTCCCCGGCAAACATGAACAAGACCATCAGGGCCCCGGAAATCAGGGTGGCCTTGAATTCATTGATTCCACCCATTTTATGTTTGAGTGAAATCAGGATCGGCACCGAACCGATGATATCAATTACCGCGAATAAGGTAAAGCTGACCGTAAGCAGGTGATTGATATTGATATTCATCGGGGAATTTTTGCAAATGTAAAGACCCGCGGGGGTCCTGCCCCTCCTGGAAACAGGTTTAATTTTAGAAATGCTATTTGCCGGATTTAACTAGCTTCGGATAGTATGAAACGATTCATTATCCCCTTATTATTAGTAAGCCTGGCAGGCCAGGCACAAATGGCTGCACCCCTTCCCAAGGGACTTATATCAACTATTGCCTTTGGTTCCTGCGCCGAAGAAACAGCTCCCCAGCCCGTCCTGGACCTGGTGGTCAAACACAAACCCGAACTCTTTATTTACCTGGGCGATAATATTTACGGGGATACTAAAGACATGAAAGAGCTCAAGGCGAAATACGATTCCCTGACAGCCAAACCTGAGTTCCAGCGTTTAAAGAAAGCGGTCCCCTTACTGGCTACCTGGGATGATCATGATTATGGCTGGAATGATACCGGGAAATATTATCCCTATAAAACAGAATCCAAAAAACTATTCCTGGATTTTTTCAATGAGCCCGTTAATTCTGAACGGCGCAGAAGGGAAGGCATTTATACCTCCTATATTTTTGAAGGGAATGGCCGGAAACTGCAGATCATTTTACTGGATAACCGGACCTTTCGCAACGATCTCCGCATTTACCGCGGGGAGCTGAGTCGCGAAGCAAAATATTTTTACCCCCTCGATTATTATCCTCACCAGATCGAAGATTCCGCCTTGCTGGGCGAAGCTCAATGGAAATGGCTGGAGGGGGAATTGCAAAAACCAGCTGACCTTCGGATCATCGGCTCGGGTTCGCAATTTGGGATCGAGTACAATGGATACGAGGCCTGGGCCAATTTCCCGCATGAGCAAAAACGTTTTCTCGAGCTGGTTAAAAAGACAAAGGCCAGTGGGGTGATGTTTATCACCGGCGATGTTCATTATGCTGAAATCTCCAAACTGGAAACCCCCGGATTATATCCTATCTATGACATTACTTCCAGTGGCATCACTTCTACCTGGCTGTTTCCCACCCCAAATAAAAACCGGATAGAAGGCCCCGTGATGGATAATCATTTTGGGTTGCTCAGCATTGACTGGACAAAAAAAGATCCCACGATCAAAATGGAGATCTGGGACCTGAGGGATAATCAACGTATCGAGTATAGCATTAAACTGAGTGATATTTCTTTTAAATAGAGCTGCAAGCAGCTAACAGCCAGCTTTTAGTTGTGTGGTTACTGTTTTAATTCCTCATCTCGGTTGTAATTTGCGTTCCCCCGGTCCAGAAATTCTTAATGTGGAAGTTTTTTGCGACGCAGAGAACACTGAGTAGCGCAGAATACGCCAAGTGATATAAACCTCTGAGTCCTTTGCGACTTCTCCGAGTTCTTTGTGGTGCTAAATTCTTCATCTTATACATTGCTGCGTGGTAAAAGCTATTTAGGTTCTCCAGACTAAATTTAACAGCTGAGGCCTTTAGTTAAAGAAGCTTTTTGGTTAAAAATATTGTGGTCTTCGTGGGAACATTTCAGCTATCCCACAAAGACGCGGAGTACACAAAGAGAAGATTTGTGGTCTTTGTGGGAACATTTCAGCTATCTCACAATACGCGGAGTGGCAGAGTGATTTCTCAGCGTCTTACCGTCCCCGCGGTGTTTTTTTTAATACCTGGCAACCAGATCAGAAATTAAATCTCACCCCACCATAACCATTGAAGCCCAATGTCGCAAACCCGCTGACTTCTGTATACTTACTATTGGTGATATTCCTCAGGTCAGCAAATAGTTTTAATTTATTAGCCAATAAAGTGTATTCAGCATAAAAATCCAGCAAATAATAATTATCCAGTGTAGTATAAACCGTACTGAAAATATTGGTATCAAAATAAGCATCCTCTCTTTTACCAACAGCCTGGAGATTACTGCTGATGAAAAGATTGGAGCAAACCTTATAACCCGCATTGAAACCGAAACTTTGTTTAGGTCTTCTCAATAAATTAAAATATGTCGTGTCCTTGCCGTTTTGAATGGTATTGATCTTCCCGGTAGTATAAGTATAAAAAGCTTTCAGCTGCAGTTGGCGGAGAGGCGAATAACTGGCCTCCAGCTCTATGCCATGATCTTTTTGTTTATCCTGGTTAATGTATTGTGACTGGAAAGTAACCGGGTTGAAATAAAAGAAAATCACATCCTGCACCCTTCTTCCAAAACCCACGGCTCTGGCCATGAACTTATTATCGCCGGAAAAGTATTGCAACCCCGCTTCCAGCGTCATGGCCGATTCAGGTTGCAGTTCCCGGTTACCATATTCCGAAAAGAGCTGGTAAAGGGAAGGTGTGCGAAACGCGGAAGAGAGGTTGGCAAAGAATTTTATTTTTTTCTGGAGCAGGAGGGAGGGGTTAATATTGAACACATGATTGGCTCCGTATTCCGAATGAAGATTGAAGCGGTTGCCGATCTCCAGGTTAAATCCATTTGGCAAATGCATATCGAGAGCGGCATAGAATCCCAGTTGATTTTGTGCCAGGCTATCGCTGGATAATGTACTGGACCCATTTCCAAAACTACTCACATAGAAATAATCCTGGTCCGATACCGAACTCCTGAAATCGGCGCCGGCAGTCAGCTTCATTTTTTGATTCAACGGAATGTGGACATATCCGTCAACAAAATGTTCGCCCCCTTTATAACGTCCATTGGAAAAAGTGTAAAAACCATTCCTGCTTTGAATGGAATCATCCCGGTATTCACGGTCAATATGATTATGGTTGTAAAGCAGGTTGAATTTGGATTTTCCCATGGTCCATTCATTCCTGATCCCTGCCTGCCAGCTTTTTTGTGTATAATCATAATCCAGTTCATCAGTAAAAGCCCCCTGGTCAATATCGCCTTCCAGTTTTGTAAAACGGAAAAATGGCAGGAGGCGGATATTTTTACTGGCTTGTATACCCAGGCTGGCCTGTAAAGATTGCTGCTCATAGCCGTCTTTATCTGTTACAGAAACGGGGCCTTGCTGAATGGCTTCATTGATTCCCCTGGTATCCAGGAAGCCCAGGCCAAGGTTATAATCTATCAAGCCTTTTTTTCCCTGCAAACCTGCATTCGCGCGGAATAGCTGGTTACTTCCATAACTCAATATCCCTGAAGCACCCAGGGGTTTATTACCTGACTTGCGGGTAATGATATTGATCACGCCTGCAATGGCATCGCTGCCATAAAGGGTGGACTGGCTGCCTTTCAGGATCTCAATTCTTTCGATATGATCGATGGGAATATTGCGGATATCAAAATTGCCCCCAATACCCGAGGCATCGTAAACCGGGATGCCATCGATGGTGATAAGGGTATGATCTACCCGGGCACCGCGGAGAAATACACTTTTATCTTTACCTGTATTGCTGTTGGCGCCGTTAATATAAATGCCCGCCTGCTCCGTTAATAACTGGGAAAGATCCTTGCCCCCGCTGCGTTCCAGTTGCTGGCGGCTGATTATACTGACCACTTTTCCGGTTAAAGAAGCCTTGTTGGGATACTTGTTGGCGGTGATAATGACTTCATCCAGTGAACTCGTGTCTTGTTGGGCCCGTAGCTGGCTGCTGATAATGATCGCAGCCACTACCAAAAATCTTTTTTTCATTTTTAAAAAAAGTTTTGCGTGACTGCTTCCGGAAACAAAAAGAGATAGAAAAATAAACGTCCGAAGACCTTTAGATTTCATGCCTTTCACCCGAAAGCTGAATTGGGTTATCCCGGTTTTCCCGGGAGATCAGGCAGGTCTTCTGGCTTGGGTTCCTGTTGATCACCTTCCCATCCGCCAGTCGGCGAACAGTGGTTTTTTTTCAGCAGGAGAGAGGAGATTAGCAAATGTGAATGACTAAAATCCCATTCACGATTCACCATTCACCACTCACGACCCTTACAGCTACGGGGATAGCGCCGGATTTACACCGGACTTCCCTTTTAACCCCGACTTAGTCGGGGACCAAATCGCTGCAAATGTAGGAACTAAGCCGCTTGCTTCAGGAAGTTTTATCAACAGGCCGGTGGAAAGAAAAAAGATGGGAATAAATTATTACCCCTGATGACAATATCCCCATTAAACTTTTTGTTTCCTATACAGTCAATGCGTACGACGAGTATGAAACAATTCTAAAGCTTCCCCCTTTACCATCTTTTAAGTAGTTAAGTTATTCCATGGGCATACCTGCTGGAATGACGGCTTAACCCCGTTTTTAACCCTACCCCTTACCAGGCTGCTGCTTAATTATTTATTCCCGGGAAATGCCATCCGTATCCCGGAAAAAACAATTCTATGCCAAAAAGCCAGAAGAAGATCCAGGCCCTGCTGCTATTGGTTTCGTTAAGCACCATTGAAATTTTTTCACAAGCAGGTAATCCCCCACGCTGGGAAATCGGGGCTGGACTAAGCGCCTTTACTTACCAGGGTGATCTTACGCCTTCCCGACTGGGTTCATTCCGGACAACGAAACCTGGTATCAGCCTTTACCTCGCCAGGATCACGAGCCCCTCCCTGGCATGGCGCACTCAGCTTGCCATCGGTGGATTAAAGGGTGACGATGCGAAATATGATAATCCTGAGTACAGGAAACAAAGGGCTTTTAATTTCCGAACACCGGTTATTGAACTCTCCCAACAGGTCGTATGGAATCCTTTACGCAGAAATCATAAAGACAAGGGTATTTCACCTTATTTGTTTGGCGGGGCTGGTTTCAGTTTTTTAAGAATCCGTCGGGATTGGTCTGCTTATAATGCCGCTTATTTTGACGAGGTTTCCGATGTTTCAGCAAGACTCGCAGAGGATGCCAGTCATAGTCTTCCTAAAATCATCCCGGTAATACCATTGGGCCTTGGGGTCCGCTATGGAATTTCATCCCGTCTTGCTGTCAGCGCCGAGGCGGCCTACCGTCTTGTATTCACCGATTACCTGGATGGGTTTAGCCAGGCTGCCAATCCTAAATTGAACGATCATTATCATACAATTTCGGTTGGCGCTATTTACCGGATTGGAAAAAATAATAGCCTGGATTGTCCGCCTGTCCGGTATTAGCATTCAGTAACGTATTTTATTTCGCTTGAGGTTTAATCCCTTGAAAGGAAATGCCTATATAATAATTACGGAGTGCTGCAGCATTGAAGTAGCGACCGCCGGCAGCATTGATATCATTTCCCAGGCTGTATTTTTCATTCAGGAGATTATCAGCACCGGCATAAAAGTTTAACCTGTATTTTTTGGAAGACTGGTTTCGCCAGCCAACCCGGGCGCCCAATAGCTGGTAAGGTTCAGCCACCGCGGTATTGGCATCATTCAGGAAGATTTTGGAAGCGTTATACCAACTCAAATTCAGGTAAAGTCCTAAGTTGAAATGAAAATCCGAAAGAAAGGAGATCGTATGCCGGGGCACAGAAGGAATTTCTTTGCCCGAAAAATCATCGGCGCCTTTAATAAAATTTCCATAGCGGAAATGACTGAAGGTATAATCAGCTCTCAGAACAAAATATTCTAAAAAGGTTTTCCTTACCCTGCTATAAATATAATCTCCATGTATTTCAACTCCTTTTTGCTGAATATCCCCCGCATTCACGAAAAAATCAGCGCCGGCGGCATCTCGTCTTTGTACCAATGCTTTGTTTAATTGGAAATAATAGCCCGTAAGTTCCAGGTTCAGGTTTTTCCGGAACATGGAGTAGTTACCTGTCAATTCATAATTCCAGCCATATTCTGCTTCCAGTTCCGTGCTGATTACGCCAGTAGAGGGTAATAACTCTGCAACGGTAGGAGGTGAAAAACCGCGGGCAACAGTTGCTTTGACTGAAAGATCATCACTTAGTATTTTTTTGAGAGAAAACCGGGGTGCAATCTCGTTCCGGTAACTGCCTCCCTGTTTCAAAACGGGATAGTCGCTCAATCTTGTAAAATCAACTTTTGTTTTATTCAGGCTGGCTCCGGCATGGAAAAACCAGCTTTCCTTGATTGCGAGATCCCCTTGGAGAAAGAAACTATAAGCTGTATAATTTATATCATCGTTGGTTTGCAGTGTATCGGGATTGCCACCCTGGTTGCTAAATACCTGGGTATTGAAATAACCAAGCTGGGTTTCGTTACCGCCCGATAACTGAAGATCGTTTGTCTTTTGCCCGGTATAATCCTGTTCCCATTTTTTTTGCCAGGTAAAAATCATTCTTCCGCCAAAGCCGGGTTCTTTCCTTCTTTCATAATTGCGGATAGCCGGGTTTTTTATTTGGTTGTATGCTCCATATAAAATGGTGCTTTGTTTTAAACCTTTACTCCACTGGTAAATACTGGAAAGCCCCGCGAGGAAATTTTTTTGATCTATCGCTGCCCTTGCGTCAGTAGCAGAAGGAAAGATCCCCACGGCTGGCCTCGCCGATTTAGGGTTCGCTATAAATTCCGCCAGGTTTAATGCGCCTGGTGTTTGGTAATACAAATCCGTGTACAAGATGGAAGCAGTCAATTGCTGCTTGTCCGTCAATTTTAGTTGTGAGATCCAGGAAAAATTATCCCGCCTCATAGCGGATTGTTCCCGGTAACCATCATGCTGGTTATGCGCATAGCTAATTTGGTTCCGGTTTTCTTTTGATCCAAAGCGGGCCGAGGCGAAAATATTATGCAGGTTATAGCTTCCTGCCAGGTAATCCAGGGAGATTCCCGGTCTCCAGGCGGTTGTGAAATTTTGAACAAGCAACAACCCCCCCGTGCCCGCGCCATAATGGCTGCCGGCGGGCCCTTTCACAATTTCCATACTTGAAAAATTATTCCAGGCAAGCTGATTGAAATAAGTATTGCCCCCGGGATCGGTGAGGGGTATATCATTCCAATACACTTTTACATTGCGAACGCCAAAGGGGGAACGGAGTGAACTGCCCCGGATATTGATCCGGTAACTGCCTGGCGAACGCTCTTCCATTCTTACCCCCGTAATCGTATTCAATCCATTCAGGAATGAAGTTTTATTATAACGGTCGCCATTATTGGTTTCAATGATCCTTACTGTAACAGTTGAGGAAGCCGCCTTGCGGTTTTGTTCAAAAGCTCTTACCCGCACTTCTTCCAGTGTTTGCAGGGAATCATCTTCTTCCTGTGCCAGGCAAAAATTTGTTGAGAAAAGTAGTAGAAATAGTAGCGGAATAGGCCTCATTAATCTGGGAACTGTTTTATTGAGCGTAAATTCATTTAAAATTCGGAAACCGGTTTAAGGTTGAAGTTATTTACTACACATAGTGCACAATAGAAACACATAGTTTAGAAACTACATTCTGTTAAGACATTTCCTTCACCACATAAAGCTCATAGAATCAAGTTTAAGCGTCTTTAAAGGTAGATTGTTTTTATTATCTTCAGCCCATGACCGGTAAACCAAAACTGCGGCTGTTTGACCTGACCATGATCGTGGTGGGATTAGTGATCGGGATGGGTATTTTCAGAACTTCTTCGGATGCAGCCAATGCGGCGATCAGCCCTGCTGTTTTTTTTATCGCCTGGTTTGCCGGCGGACTCGTGGCCTTGTGCGGGGCGCTGACCTATGCGGAGATCGGTTCCCGTTTCCCGGTCACCGGCGGATATTATAAGGTCTTTGCCGAATGTTATCATCCCTCCGTTGCCTTTGCCATTAACTGTGTCATTCTTATTTCCAACGCGGCCTCCATGGCGGGAGTGGCATTGATCGGAAGTGAATATATTTCGCAGGTTATTTTTAAGACCGTCCCGGATAATACCACCCGTGCCTTTATTGCCATGGTGCCCATCATTCTATTTTATGGAGTAAACCTGCTGGGTCTGCGCATGAGTTCCCTTGCTCAAAATATCCTCATGATTATTAAAATAGGGATGCTGGTATTATTGATCAGCTCTATATTTTTTATTAGCGGTGATGCCAACGCCGCAGACTTTGTCAGTACCGGGGAATTTGGCACCATGGATTATATCCGGTCTTTTGGAGTGGCGCTGATCGCGGTTTCGTTTACCTATGGAGGTTACCAGCAAACCATCAATTTCGGCGAAGAAGTACATGAACCAAGGAAAACCATTCCCAAGGGGATCTTTATCGGTATCCTGATCATTATTACCCTTTACCTGGCGGTCAGTTATGCCTACTACAATGCTATAGGATTTGAAGAACTCAAAACCTCCAGGGGGATTGCTTCAATTGTGGTAGAAAAAATGTTCGGACCTACCGGCCGGAGCATTGCTTCCATTCTTTTATTTGTGGCGGTATTGGCCTATGTAAATGTATTGCTGCTTAGTAATCCCCGGGTCATGTATGCCATGAGCAAGGACAGGATACTTCCCCATGCTTTCCAGAAGCGTGATGAACAAAAGGATGTGCTGACGGTGAGCCTGACGGTTTTTGCTGCCATGGGCGTGATCGTCTTGTTTTTTGCAAAGGAATTCAACCAGATCCTGGGCTTCACCATTTTTTTGGACTCAATTGGCATGGCTACTTCGGCAGCTACCATTTTTATTTTGCGAAAGCGGACCAAACACCTGGATGGTACGGGTATTTACAAAATGAAATTATATCCTTTACTGCCCCTGGTTTTTATTGCGGCCTATATTTTTGTCGGGGCGTCCATTGCTTTTGACACACCAAACCTGGCAGCAATCGGTACTGCTGTATTCGCCGGTTTCCTATTGGTTTATTTTATTGTAACAAGATCTAAAAAAGCTGAGCATGATTCCCCCCGCTGAACTTTCTTTTATTTTGAATGAATTGGGTGAAGAAAGAGAAAATTATTATAACGCTATCGCCCCGCCTATCATACAAACCAGCAATTTCGCCTTTCGTACAGTCGCTGAGCTGGGTAAAGCTTTTGAAGATGAAATGGGAGGCTATTTATATAGCCGGGGTCTGAACCCAACTGTTGATATACTCAGGAAAAAACTGGCTGCACTGGATGGAGCAGAGGATTGCCTGGTTTTCAATAGTGGTGCCGCGGCAATCTTCGCTGCTGTATTGGCCAATGTAAAAGCACTCGATCATATTGTATCGGTTCGCTCGCCCTATACCTGGGCGCAACGGATGTTTGATGTGGTTTTGCCCCGGTTTGACGTACAGACTACCTATATTGACGGAACCAACTTGAAAAATTGGGAACAGGCCATTCAATCCAATACCCGTTTTTTTTACCTGGAATCACCCAATACCTGGGATTTTGCATTGCAGGATATCGCTGGGGTGGCCAGGCTGGCAAAGGCGAATAATATTATCACACTGATCGATAACAGTTATTGCACACCGTTATACCAGCGTCCCCTTTTATCAGGGATTGATATGGCCATGCAAACAGCCACCAAGTACATCAGTGGGCATAGCGATACCCTGGGAGGCGTGCTGACCGGTTCTCATCAGATGATCAAAAAAATATTTGACAGCGAATACCTGAATATTGGCAGCGGGATACAACCCTTCAATGCATGGTTATTGATCAGGGGGTTGAGAACATTACCAGTCCGGCTGGAACGCATTCGCCGCACCACAGGGGAGTTGGTGCAATTCCTGAAACAGCACCCTAAGGTAGATTCGGTTATATTTCCTTTCGACGAAGATTTCCCCCAGTATGGCCTGGCCCGTCAACAAATGAGTGGGGCCTGCGGACTGTTCACTTTTATACTCAAACCAAACAGGAGAGAAGATATCGTCCGGTTTTGTGAGAGCCTGGAGCATATCCTGATGGCGGTGAGCTGGGGCGGGCATGAATCCCTGGTCATACCCAAATGTGCCGGGATCCTGCCGGCAGATTATGATCCCGCAAACCGGTCACACCGCTATATCCGAATGTATGCGGGATTGGAAGAGTACTCTTACCTCCGGGCCGACCTGGAGCAGGCGTTGGCAAAACTTTAGATTCCTTTTATCAAAAATCATCATCCCGCCTATTCATTTCTTCTATTTTTGCCGGATGATGCTCAGATGTTTTACCGGGCTGGCTTTTGGGTTCATTGTTAATACCTGCCTGGCCCAAACCACTCCCGAGAAATGGGATTTGCAACGCTGCGTGACTTATGCCCTGGAGAATAATATTTCGGTGCGTCAGTCTGACCTGCAAACAAAGTATTCCGAACTATCCCTGGTACAGAATAAAGCAACCCGCTTACCCACCCTGAATTTTAACTCGAGTGTGGGTTATCGTTATGGCCGCTCGGAAAACCCCACGACCGGCGTGCTGGAAGATAATAATTTTTTAAACCTGGGAATGCAGATGCAATCGCAGGTAACCCTATTCAATTGGTTTTCTATAAAGCATACAATAGAAGCCAGTCGTATTAACTGGGAGGCGGATAAAGAACAAGTGAAAAAAGTTCAAAATGATATTGCCCTGAATGTAGCTGTAGCTTATTTACAGGTATTATTAAGCCGTGAGCAGGTAAACCTTACGAAAGTTCAGGCCGAACAGACAGGTTCACAACTGGCTATAACCCGCAAAAGGGTGGATGCCGGGAGTCTTCCCGAATTAAGCGCTGCTGAACTGGAAGCCCAGTTGGCAAGGGATAGCTCAGCCCTGGTTACAGCGGAGGCTGCGGTGCAGCAGTTTATTTTACAATTGAAAGCATTGTTGAACCTTGATGCGGGAATGCCTTTTGATGTAGCAACGCCACCCGTTGGGTTGATTCCCGTAGAATCATTGGCAGACCTTCAACCAGAAGCTGTGTATGCTTCAGCTATGGCCAATCTTCCACAGCAAAAGGTGTTACAGCTTCGTTTGCAATCGGCATTGAGATCCGTAGCTGCAGCCCGGGGAGCGATGTACCCTACCATATCTGCTTTTGGTGGCCTGGGTTCGAGTTATGTAAATATTAAAGTTCCCGATGGGCAGTTTGTGTCAAGGGCACCGACTGAAGCAGTGGTAACCATCAGCGGCACGGATTATACTGTTTTTGCACCCAGTTTTATTCAAACCGGCGAACGTACAATTCCATTGGGCCGCCAATTGCGTAATAATTTCGGTCAGAGTATCGGTATCGGGCTGAATATTCCCATCTTTAATGGCCGCATGGCACGAAGCAGTTGGGATCGTTCCAAACTGGATGTTAAACAATGGGAGCTGACCAAAGAGCAGGATAGTCAGACACTGAAACAGGATATTTATAAAGCCTATACCGATGCAATGGCTGCGATGCAAAAATTCAATGCCGGCAAGAAAACGGTGGAAACTTCGCAAAAAGCCTATGATTTTGCCAGTAAGCGATTTGAAGTCGGGTTGTTGTCGACACTGGAACTGGTGACCAGCCAGAATAATTTACAGCGGGCAAAAATCGATTTACTCTATGCGCAATATGACTATGTGTTCAAGATGAAATTGCTGGAATTCTATAAAGGACAGGGAATAAAATTATAAAGTGAGGCATTTATTAAAGAAATGATTATTCAAGCAAGCGTTTAAAATATTTTTTTGTATGAGCAAAACAGGGAAATGGGTATTGATCACACTGGGAATAGTGGCGGGCGGAGCAATTATTTACAAACTGGTTGCCGGTGGAAATGATAAGGGAGAAAAAGTAGCCATTGAAAAAGCAGCCCTGCGCACCATCGTCGAATCGGTGAATGCCAGTGGCAAGATTTACCCGGAAGTGGAGGTAAAGATCAGCCCGGATATTTCAGGGCAGATTACTGATCTTAAAGTTGAAGAAGGCGACAGTGTTAAAAGAGGCCAGGTCCTGGCACGTATTTACGCAGATATCTATGCCTTGCAAAGGGATGAAGCGGCTTCGCGGGTCAACCAGTCGCAGGCAATAGTCGAAAATAGCCGGGCAGGTTTGGATGCCTTAGAGGCCAACCTGGCCCAGGCAAAACAAACCTATGATCGCAATAAAACATTGTATGATCAGAAAGTGATCTCCAAAGCCGAGCTGGAACAATACGAGACTACATTACGCTCGGCCCAATCAAATTATAATGCTGCCCGTCAAAATATCAGGAGCCTGCAGGCGGGAGTTCAAAGTTCACAAACAGGCCTGACCAAGGCCAACAAGGATTTGGGCCGCACCACCATCGTTGCTCCCATGGATGGCGTTATCTCATCGCTGAAAGTAAAAAAAGGGGAAAGCGTGGCAGGTAATAGTTTTAATGTGGGCACTGAAATGATGACGGTGGCAGATATGGCTGTGCTGGAAGTGAGGGTGAATGTGGGAGAAAATGATATTGTCAAAATAAATATTGGCGATTCCGCCGATGTGGAAGTGGATGCTTATAATAACAGGAAGTTCAAAGGCATTGTGACTAAAATTGCCAGCAGCACGGCCTCCACTTCCGTTATGACAACTTCGAATGATGTAACAAACTATGAAGTGAGGATAAGGCTGGATAAAGACTCCTATAAAGACCTGGCCAACCGGACTTTTCCATTCCGGCCGGGAATGAATGCCAGCGCCGATATTAAAACAAGGCGAATCGACAATACCCTGTCGGTTCCTATCAGTGCTGTGAATGCGCGCGTAAAGGGCAGCGATAAAAGCCTGGCCGATAAAAAGGAAGAGGATAAGAAAAGCCGGGGAGAAGACCTGAATGCCATGGACGAACAATTCATAACCGGCGATGAACTGGAGGAAGTTGTTTTTGTGCTGCAGCCCGACAATAAAGTAAAAAGGGTTGTGGTAAAATCGGGTATACAGGATATTAATTATATACAGGTATTATCGGGGTTAAAGGCCGGGGATGAAGTGGTGGTTGGTCCTTATGCGGCTATCAGCGAAAAATTAAAAGATGGGATGCTGGTAAAGGTGGTGCCAAAGGATGAGTTGTTTGAGAAGAAGAAGTAAACTAGCAGCGAGCTGCGAGCTTTGAGCCATTGTTGTCCGGTAAAAATGTAAACTACCGCGACCAAACAAAGTGCCTTATTGTACTTTATAAAAGTTTTTGAAT
>DASUMO010000227.1:0-3470 GCA_036277695.1 Chitinophagaceae bacterium | reverse complement strand
CGTGGCTTAACCCTTCAATGATGAAAAGATTCAATACTGTGCGGTAGGCGGGTGAAAGATCCTGGATGCCCCGTATAATTTCCTCGTAGGAGAGTTTATCAATCGCGTCTTCCCCTCCCGAACTCAGCTGTAACCCCGCCTGGTCAAGGTCGATGACCATTTTATGTTTATGGTATTTCCTGAAATGATCGATGGCAGTATAGACCATAATCTTGCGCAACCACCCTTTAAATGAACTGACCACATCTGCATAGGCCGGGCTATAGTGATGAATTTCTTTAAAGATTTTCAGGAAACCGTCATTCAGTATTTCCAGCGCGTCTTCTTCATTGCTGGTATACCGGTCGCAAATGGCCATAGCATAGCCATAGAAAGAGTTATAAATAATCTTCTGGCTCTCCCGTTTATTCAGGGCACAGGCCCCAACATGATAAGTTAACTCCTCCGCGGACAGCAAATTCAGTTCTTGTTTCATGCACAAAACGGAAAATGAGTATATAAGGTTGCCGGGTGAGTTCCAATTTACAATTATTTACCCTGTTTTTGAGCCAAGGACCCCTCAGTGTTGGTGTTTCCGGAGATTACGGTCAATCACATCCAGCAGGCCATTTCGTCGTTTATCCAGGGATAGCTCCCAAAACATGATACCATTGAGTCCTTTTACAATCGCATAATGCACTTTTTCCCGGATCGAGAGGGTATCGTCAAATGTTGCAAATACTAAACCCTTCTTATTATATGCCCAGGCGGCGCGGGAAACCGAATCCCTGTAAATGGTAAAACCCTGTGCCCGGCCTATTTTATTTTCAAATTCCCTATAAGCAATAAAGTTCTTAAAGACGCCGGGTTGATACAGACCCCTGTTGGTATCCGCTACATTTTCCCAGGTCCGTGCATAAAATGCCGCCCCGATCACGATCTTACTCCTGGAAATTCCCATGGAATCAAACATGCTGATAGCATGATCCGCCGATTCAACCTGCCTTGGATTAGAATATAATGGCGTATGATGACCCGTTATTTTACTATACCCACCCACAAGGTCATAACTCATGAGGTTTACCCTGTCAACCAGGGGCATAACGGCTAACCAATCAATGGACTCCGTGATAAACTTGGTAAACCCACCGGCAGCGAAACTGACCTCATTTTTCGTTCCCAGGACCTTTCTTAGCTCTTTCACCAATTCCGTAAAATTATTCCGGTCCCCGTTCTTATATGCATGGCCCGGGTAGCCTTCTATGGCCGGGTATTCCCAGTCCAGGTCAATCCCATCGGTTTTAAAATAGTTGTTCAGCTGTTGTACCGAAGCTGCAAACTCCTTGCGGCCTGACTCGGTTGAAAATACGGGGGAACAGAACTCGCAGCCTCCCCAACCGCCCAGGGACAGCATTATTTTCAGCCGGGGATGCTTTTTTTTCAGGGATACCAGTTTCCGGATTGTTGCACTATCCTTTGCATTATCGACAGAAAGCCTGTTGCCTTTGAGGTGGCAAAAACTAAAAATGATATGGCTTAATTTATCAACCGCATACCCATCAATGCCTGAACTGTTACCCGAATAATAAGCCAGTACATTTAAAGTGGGAGGACCGGCCGGAACCGATTCATTTGTTATTGCCGGGGGCCGGTTATTCAGCAGGAAAAGGCAGACTGCAAGGCTCAGCCATTTCATAAACATGTTTAATGGTAGTGCAGGGAAACTGCGATTTGTAATCAGCTGCAACTTTCAAGCCATCCGCAAACGCCATTGTTTTTCAATTAAAAATTTTATTGCTGGTTCGGTTCTTCAGCCAGCCGGCCCAGCATTTTGATCCGGATCTCGCGGAGGGGAACGGGTATATTGCATAGCAAAACATAGAAAAGCTTATGCTCCGGCCACCAACAATAATCACTGATGAAGCCTCCCTGTGAGCCTTCGTGCCCGATCATTTTTCCTCCTCCTTCACCATTTAAAAACCAACTTAAACCCAGGCGGGAAGGTATCGAATCCGACCAGGCCGGGAATGAATAGACAGTTCTCGACAGGCTGATCCATTCTTTATCTAAAAAAACCTGATCCTGGATGGCCCGTTCATATTTCCAGAGTTCGTCCACGCTGCTCCAAACCCCGCCATTACCGGCTGCAGCAAAAGTGGGCACCTCGCCATAATCACATTCTTCCACTTGGTTGTTGTCATTTTTAATATAGCCATGTGCAACACCCGAGCTGGGATGCGGCCCGTCTGTAATGGTAGAATGCTCCATATTTGCCGGCAGGAAGATTTTTTCCCGGATAAATTGTTGCCATTTCATCCCGGTCAATTGTTCAATGACCAGTGCCAGCCCATTGAAAGCGGGGTTGGAATAACGATAGCGTGTGCCGGGTTCAAACTGGAGTTCCCTCGTCTGTTTAAGCGGCGCGAAATTCTCTTCATCCTTAGCAATGAGATAAAATTCTCTTTCTTCATTCACCCTGCGGCTATCCGGTAACCCCGAACTATGTGTAAGCAGGTGAACCAGTTTCACTTTCTGTGCAATTTTTTTGTCAGTGAAATCGGGAAAATATTTTACCAGGGGATCGTTGAGGGTTAGTTTACCCTCCCGGGCCAGCATCAAAATGCCATAGGCAACAAAGGTTTTGCTGATGGATCCTGTATTGAATAATGTGCCGGTAGTGATGGGTTGCCGGCTGTTGACATCAGCAAGGCCATAAGCTTTATGGAAAATGATTTTTCCGTCCCGGACCAGCAATACAGCACCGCCGGGTTCATTCTCCCGGAAATAACTCTTATAAAGTGAATCCAATTTTTTTTCGATCATAGCAGGGGTTTGTGAAAGGGATTGTAAAGGAATACAGAGGCAAATAAAAAAAACATAACGCATTGTGTCCGGTTTTAGCACGGTGAAAAATATTTCTTGACGAGTTTTAGGGGGGCTACATTTTTCCAGGCAGTCGTCATTGCATCGTTCAGCATGGCTTTTTTTACTTTTTTCAGGTTGATATAAGTGGCGCCCTTCCTGCCCCAACCCCCAGGAACCGGGTAGATGACTTCTTTATCATAGCTGCAAAAAACGGATTGATCAACCAGAGAAAGTTTTACCATCACAATTTTCCTGTCAGTATGCAGGGTTGCAAAAATCTTACCCCCTACCCTGAAATCCGGGATCTCAAAATGACTTTTTTCTACAACTTCCGGCAGGGCCAGGGCCAGTTGCCGGGCCATTTCAATAGTAATCATGGAAAATGAAGTTACGCCGCCTGAGCGGTTCGGGAATTTAGCAAGGAATTTGCTGGTAGAAAGTGTCTTGTTACAATTCAATTTTCCCAAGGCCTTGGTTTCATAGTTCAAATAGATTTCGTAACGGAAAAATTTTTACCCCAAAACGGGATATATGAAAAAAATCATCCTTATGTCGGTTATGGCTATTGCCTGCCGGCAAACCCATGCCCAATTGAAAACAACGGTTACCTGCCCCACGATTACTGT
>DASUMO010000226.1:0-11350 GCA_036277695.1 Chitinophagaceae bacterium | reverse complement strand
CCTGGGTACCCTGGCAGAGACAGCCGCCAATATTCTCTTCGATTACCTGTTGATATTCGGCAGCCTTGGATTCCCGGAAATGGGATTGAACGGGGCAGCGGTTGCCTCGATCATTGCTGAATTCACCGGCATGTTTGTGATCTTCCTGGTGATTCACCAAAAGGGTTTGAGCAAACGATTTTCGTTGTTTAGTTATTTCCGCTGGGATACAGCCTATGCCCGCCAGATCCTTTCCATCTCTTTACCCCTGATCTTCCAGTTAGCAATAAGTATCGTGAGCTGGGAATTTTTTTATGTACTGATCGAACACCATGGTCAAACAGCGCTTGCGGTGTCACAGGTAATGCGAAATGTTTTCGGCCTGGCCGGTTGTTTTACCTGGGCTTTTGCAGCTGCCAGTTCCGCCATGGTCAGCAATATTATCGGCCAGGGCAAACAGGAACAGGTACCCCGGTTGATTATGAAAATAGTGGCACTGAGCAGTTTCTTCGCTTTCATAATGGCTTTCTTCATCAACCTGTTTCCCGGTGCATTGCTTTCGGTATTTGGACAGGATGAAATTTTTATCAAAACCGCCATACCTGTTGTAAGGGTTGTAACACTAGCCATGGTCATGATGTCGGTATCCGTAGTATGGTTAAATGCTGTTACAGGAACCGGTAATAGCCGGATGACTTTCCTCATCGAATTGGTGACGATCATACTGTATAGTCTCTATGTCTATCTCGTTCTGGAAGTATATAATCTTTCTATAACCATTGGGTGGATGAGTGAATGGCTTTACTGGTCCTCCATATTTCTTTTTTCCTGGATTTATATGCGAAGCGGGAAATGGAAACACAAAGTGCTATAAAAGTTCCGTCATTAAAGCAACGCTGGTAAAAATCGTATATTCAATGACTATTTGAACCACCATTAAACCACCTGCATGCGAACCATTTTACTGCTGCTGGCCATCCTCTCCACCGGGATCCAGCAATCTGCCGCGCAGTCCGACATAAAGGGACTGGTAAAAGATGAACAATCAAAACCGGTAAGCCAGGCCAATGTCCTGTTGCTTAAAGCCACTGATTCCTCCATGGTTAAAGGAACGATCACCAATGAAAGCGGTGCATTCCGGCTTTCAACGATTCCCGGTGGCCAATACCTCCTGCTGGTTTCTTCTGCTGGATACAGGGATCGTTACCAGGTTTTGATTGCGGAACCAGGCAAGCAAACTGATTTGGGAACGATTTCCTTAAAGCAATCTGATATTCTACTCGGAGCTGTAACGGTAACTGCCCGCAAACCTCTGTTTGAACAAAAAATTGACCGCATGGTCGTAAATGTCCGAAACAGTATTACTGCAGCCGGAGGAACGGCACTTGAAGTATTGGAACGTTCCCCCGGGGTGTTGGTTGACCGGGTCAATAACCTGGTATCGATCAGCGGTAAAAATGGGGTAACGGTAATGATCAATGGGAAAGTGAATAATATGCCCCTGCCGGCTGTTGTGCAGTTGCTGGCCGGCATGAATGCGTCAAATATTGAACGGATCGAAATCATCACCACCCCTCCCGCTAATTTTGATGCGGAAGGGAATGCCGGTTTTATCAATATTGTTTTAATCAATAACCCCGACAAGGGGATGAATGGCTCTTGGTCGCTGACAGCAGGCTATGGAAAAAGAGAAACGCCTGCTGCCGCCTTTAATTTCAATTATCGCCAAAACCGGGTAAACCTTTATGGCGATTATTCTTTTTCACGCCTCCATCAAATCCAGAATATTTCGAATTACCGTAAGGTTAGCAGCAATAACCAGCTGAAAGAAAACTATTCGGAATCCTACCGGGATGCCATTCAGCAAAATCATAATGCGCGCCTGGGACTGGATTATGACATCAGTAAAAAAACTGTACTGGGCCTGCTTCTTACCGCTTTTGACAATAAATGGTCGATGGAAGCGGAAAACCAACTCTGGAAATATATAAACGGGGCCCGCGATAGTTCAGTCTTTATTCCCAATGATGAAATCAATCACTGGAGGAATATAACTGCGAATTTCAACCTGCAACATACTGCGGGTGAGCAGGAATCCCTTGTATTAAATTTTAACTATGCCCGCTTCAGTAACAGGAACCCTACAGAGTACCTGAACAACTATAGTAATGCTGCAGGCGATTTTGTTTATGCCGAACAAACCCGTAGTGGTAAAATAACACCTCTGACAGTAAGCCTGGCTGCTGTGGATTATAAAAAAGGATGGTCCCCAAAGGTTACGATGGAGGCCGGTATCAAGTTGGCGGCCTTCCGTTTTACAAATGATGTGTACGTGGAATGGTACAAACAGAATACCTGGGAAGCGGATCCCGACCTGACTGCTAAATATAAACTGGAAGAAAATATTGCAGCCGCCTATAGTTCTTTCTCCGTTGATTTCAGTAAAAAAACAAGTATGAAAATGGGATTGCGTTATGAATATACCACAACTGACCTGAATGCCGAAGGTAAACCCGCGATAGTGAACCGGAAATACGGCCGGCTCTTTCCCAGTTTTTTTATCAACAGGAAAATTAATGACAATAACAGTCTAAATTTTTCCTATAGCCGGCGTATCAATCGCCCCAAGTTGAGCAACCTGGCCCCTTTTATTATTTTTATTGATCCTTACACTTTTTTATCGGGAAATGTGAATCTTAAACCTGCTATCACAGATGCAGTCCTGGCCACGTATACTTTTAAAAAAATCATGTTCTCTATTGGTTATAGTTATGAAACCAATACCATTGCCGATTTCCAAACTTCGGTAGACGTAGCCACCAATAAACAATACCTGCAGGCACAAAACCTGGAGAACAACCAACTGGTCAGCGCTACGCTTTCAGTACCGGTTACAGTTACAAAATGGTGGAACATGTATACCAATATCACGGCGGTCTACCAGCGGGTTCAATCCAATTTGTCCGATAATCCTCTTACGCTTACGCTGGGGAATACGAATATTTTCACTTCGCAAAATTTTACCTTACCTAAAAATTACTCGATGGAATTGTCGGGCTTTTTGCAAACAGCCTCGCTGGCCGGGATATACAGGCTGGAAGCTTTTGGACGACTGGATATCGGGATTCAGAAAAAATTCAAGGATAACAGTAATTTACGCCTGAACGTCCAGGATCTCCTTGCCAGTTTCAATTGGAGGCTGGTGGCCGACCGGCCGGAACAATCATTCTATACACGGACATTAGCCAATTTCAGCCAGCGGATTTTCCGGCTCACGTATACCCGCAGTTTTGGAAACAAGCAATTAAAAGAAAAGCGTAACCGTAATACCGGCTCGGAAGAAGAACTAAAAAGGGTAAACGACTAATTGGACATTGACCTCTTTAGCCGTTAGTATAAACCAACTGTCATAGTAGGCATTTGTTTTAATCACCTGCGAATTTGTGCCAGGGGTATTTTATTTTTGTCTTCCTTACGTTGTCCCATGCGCTGTATAAACCACATCAGGGTAAAGCTGGGGATAAAATCGGTGCCGGGAAGCAGTTCCTCGACAAAATTGAACACTCCACCCAAAGCACCTTTCCAGCTGCCAAAGGTTGAAAAGAAGATAAGGGCAGAAATGGGTGCCCAAAGCAGGTCGCCTAATTCTCCCAGTAAGGGAATGGAATAGGTCATATACCCCACCAGGTCCATCAGGATACAAAAAACAAGAGAAGGGTTTTTCTTTGTCATCTTTTGCAAACTTTATTGTTAACTATCACCTGCATTCAAAAAGCAGACCACTAATGATGCTGGCCGAAATCCAAACGTTGCAGGCTTCATAAAATTCCCGGGCATCTTTCCCGGGTATTTTAACAACAATACCTTTTTACAAAAAAGGCTAAGCGCTCCCGCACTTAGCCCTTGCAAGAATCAAACAATAATTATTGGATCACCACCCCCTCACTGGCCAGGCGCTTACCGGAGCGGTCATGCAGCACAACCTGGTAAACTCCTTTCGCCTGTTTTCTCATATCTATATCCATTCGCTGGTAAGGCGTGTTGATCGTAAAGACCTGGCGGAATACCAGTGCGCCTCTGGAATCATATACTGACAGGCTGTAGTTTACCGCCGCCAGTGCTGAACTATGATAACTGACCTGGAACTGGCCGGCATTCGGGTTGGGGTAGATGAATAATCTTGTGGTTACCGAATCATTAATAGAAAGCAAAGTGGATGTATTCGTACATCCGCCCGCATTGGTTACCGTAACGGCATAATCCCCCATTCCATCAAGGGTAACAGGGATTGTAGCTGTAGTAACCCCCGACATTACTGTACCATTCCGTGTCCATACATAATTTACAGTTCCCGACGGGCTCACATTTGCCGAAAGTGTCGTGGTAAGACCCGGGAATAAATTTGTAAAAGGAGAAGCGCTGAGCGTTACAACGGGTTTTGCTGTAACATTCACTATTGTTGCTGCCGAGGTTGTGGAACAACCTGCCGCATTGGTTACCGTCACTGTATAGTTTCCAGAACTATTCACTGTAATCGAAGGCGTAGTGGAGCCGTTATTCCAGGAATAACTATTGCCGCCGGAAGCGGTTAGTACTACATTTTCACCCTGGCAAAAAGCAAGTGGTCCGCTTGCGTTGACTACAGCTGCCGGTAAAGGATTTACGGTAACCGCCGTTACAGGAGAATTGCTTGCACATCCGCCTGGTTGCGTAACAATAACGCTAAAATCACCGGATGCACTTACTGTAATGGATTGGGTTGTGGCCCCATTGCTCCATGCATAGGAAGTACCCGGGGAAGCGGTCAATACCACATTGCCTCCTTCGCAGAAACTAATTGGCCCGCCGGCGGTAATGGTTGCAGCCGGTGCAGTATTAATAGTTAGTTCCACGGCGGTTCTTGTATTGCTTTCACAATTGCTGGTATTATTCACACTGGCTGCATAATAGGTAATAGTTCCCACTGAATTCAGCACAGGACTGTTTACGATATTCCCGGCTGTCGGGGCATCATACCATATTACGGTATGACCCGCGGGCACTGTTGCAGTGGCAGTGAGTGTTGGCACAGGATCAGGTGCACAATAAAACTGGGTCTGGTTTCCGCCGCTGGCAGGCGGGGCAACGGCCAATCCGCCCACGGTTATGGGTAGTGTAGCAGTCGCAGTCTGACACATGCCAGCCTGTGCAAATACGGATACATTGCCACTGGCAGCACCCGCCGGAAAATCGACAAGAATTGAATTGGTTCCCTGGCCGCTGCTGATAGTTGCTCCCGCGGGCAAGCTCCAGGAATAGGAAGTGGCGCCAGATACAGGTGCAACGGAATACATTATGCCAGAGGGTGTGCCACAAATAGTAGTTTGTCCATTGATACTCCCTATCGCTGATACCCCACCTGCTGATACGGTGCGGTTAATCGCCAGGGCTCTTACACTGGCAGAGCCTGTTGTATTATTCTTAGCAATTATCGTAAACCACATACTGGCATTCGGGGTCAGACCTGTAGCTGTATAAGAAGTCCCGGAAATATTGGAGGTAAGGACCATCCATTCCCCCGATAATATGTCAAGGGTTAAAATATCGTAATGCGTGGCATTATTAACGGCTGTCCAGTTAAAACTGATTTCGCCTGCAGTGCAGGAAGCAGCATTGGTGGTAAACCCTGTGGGGGTACCCAGGATGCGAAATGGAGCATCACTGTTATCAGTTACCGATCCGCTGAATACCCGAACCAGTGCGGTTGAAGTATTTGCAGCAGGTACAGTCCATGCCAGCCTGGTTGTAGTTGCAGGAACGCTTGCGGAAAGGGTTGTCCAGTTTGCACCGTTATCCAAAGAATATTGTACAGTCTGGAAGGAACTGATTCCTGCATTATTCCAGGTAATGGTTTCAGTGGATCCGGGATTCATGGATTCGGTTCCATTTGGATAGGTCACTTCAATAGTTGGTTGATCAACACTCCATGTTAATGCGTATTGCTGGGGACCTGTGGGTATGAAACTGCCTGCAACCCTTAATGTATAGGTGCCCGGGGGCGGATTGTTAATCGTGACCTGCTCTATATTACTGATAACATCAACCGCCTGGCTGGCGGCTGATGAAGGATTCGTGGGATCAAGTACCCAGGGTAAGGTTGTTGTACTGCTTTCGATAACAGAAAGGTCCAGGTTATTCACCAGCGCCGGGTTGGAATTCGCTGCCGCCGCCGGATCATTCCAGGTGAGCATTACATTTAACTTTGTTGCACCCACAGGTACGGTAATGGTATGATCCGAGACAGCGGCATTGTTAATCGTATTGAGGACGTACCGGTTTTCTTCCAGAATGCGGACAGCGGCCAGGGCATCAATGCGGCCAAATCCAAAACGGTAATCGGGCCCGGTATTTCCCAGGTCGGCTGCCGTATTACAAATAATATTTTTTATTAGCGATGAGGGTGGATGAACCCCACTGTTCAATTGAAGATAGCGCTGAATCAGTAAAGCTGCCGAACCTGCTATACCCGGTGCGGCCATGGAAGTTCCGGAAATTGTTCCATAACTATTCAGGGGTGTATAAGTGGATAATACACTGGAACCAAATGCACTGATTTCGGGCTTAATGCGGCCATCGGCAGTAGGGCCACAACTGCTGGTGCCTGATAAATTTTCAATCGTACTGATATTGGCTACAAGAATATTATTCTTGGCGGTTTTGCCACTTCCCGTAATCGTATACCAACCCCCTGCACAGGAACCTTGGGAATTGCCTGCCGAATGCACATGCAGGTGGTTGGGAAAATTGTTGAGATTGATATCTGTATTGCGGCTGGTCGTAGTATAAGCAATCTGGCTTCCGGTTAATGCACAAGTGGAAACAGATCCCCCATATGAATGACTGCTTACAGAAAGATCCAGTCCTGGAATGGCGATGGACATTTCATTGGAAACACTTCCACTGAAATTGTACGAATATAGCTTTGCATTAGGCGCCATACCCCTTGCCCGATGATCAATCAATCCTCTTCCTGTAAGTATACCGGCACAGTGGGTAGAGTGACTGGAGGTGGTCCCGGTAGGTTCCATAAGAGTTACCCGGTGGGCGGGTAAAAAATCAAGATGAAGACTCACTTCGTTTTCATCCCAGATACCAATATTAATTCCATCCCCTTTTAGGTTCCGAACCCCGTCATTCAAAACATTTACACGGTGCAGGCTCCTTCCCAGCAGGTTTTCCGCCTGGTTGGGCGGTTCAATGCATTCAACCCATTGGACGAATGGAAAATCAAGCAATAGGGGCAAGTTGGCTCCGGCAACCCGGATCGTAAAGGTGCGGAATTGGGGCAAATCCTCCAGGATGGTCGCATTGATCGAAGCTAATGAATTGGCCAACCGCGCAGCTTCCAGTTTTTCATAACTGATCATAGTAATATCAACATAACCGGGAACACGGATAGCATGTGCAGGAAAGTTTCCGCTTAATAATTCGGGCAGGGTTTTATGCTGGCGATTAAACTGGAATATGCTCCTTATCCCAAACTGACTGAAACGGGAAGGATCAAAGTGATTTGAAACTACAGCTGTATAAGCTCTATTGGGAATATAATCCAGCAACCTGATGCCGGAAGCCTGGAGTTGGCTTTTTGTCAACTGGTCCGGCAGCGAATAAAACTGCAGGGTCAGGTAATGATTTTCGCCATATAGACTGTTTTGAAAAAGACCCGCATTTCGACCAAGATTTCCGGCATTTACTTCCGGAATAAAAGGGCCCGACCGGAGTAGGATTCTGAAATCCTCCCCCTGTTGGGCGGATAATAAAACAGGGCCCATCACCAGCAGCAGACTGATGATTCCCGCAAGCATTCTTTTCATTTTCTCAGTGATTTAGTTGTGGTGCTTCCAAAGATAGAAAAGGAAATGGTTTGACCTAAAATTTAAAGAAAAAGCTTATTCACGTTGGAGCTTCTCCGTAAAAATCCTTACTTGAAACCTCCCAGGCTTTTTACGTAATTGTATATGGCTTCCTGTGCAGCAACACGGGGCTGGTCATCCCGGGCCGCAATATAAATATTGCCGAGGTCAGCTGTAAAACGCACGGCCTTCGTGTTGTCGGACAGTTGTAATTCCAGGATCTGGCTGATCTCGTTGCATAATTGTTTATCGTAAAGGGGAAAACAGACTTCGATCCGGCTATGCAGGTTTCGGTTCATCCAGTCTGCGCTGCCCATATAATATTCCGGCTCCCCATTATTGTGAAATACAAATACCCTTGCATGTTCCAAATAGCGGTCTACAATACGCCTGACTTCAATGTTTTCACTTTGACCCTTGATACCTGGTGCCAGGCAGCAAATACTCCTGACCAGTAACTGCACTTTTACTCCAGCCCGGCTGGCTTCGTATAGCAGGGTGATCATTTGTTTTTCCTGGAGATTGTTGAGTTTGATGATAATGGAAGCGGGCTTACCCTGCGTGGCCATTTGGATTTCGCGGTCGATCAACTCTTTAAAACGGCTGATCATATTGAACTGTGAAACCAGCAGGTGTTTGAAAGGAATATCGCCATATTGAGAAGGTTGAACCCTGGAGGGAAGATAACTGAACAGCAGCTCAAGCTCGTTACCCAATTCCTTATTGGTGGTAAAAAAAACGTGGTCCGTATAAAAGCGCCCCGTCACTTCATTTAAGTTACCGGTTGCCATGAAAGAATAATGCTGCCACTGCTCGTTCTCCCATCGCTTAACCAGGGCCACCTTCGCATGCACTTTCAATCCCGGGATACTGTTGATGATCCGGACGCCGGCATCTTTCATCTTTTTCGACCAGCGCAGGTTATTGGCTTCATCAAAACGGGCTTTCAACTCTACGAAAACGGTAACTTTTTTCCCATTTTTAGCCGCACTGATCAGGGCATTGGCAATATGTGAATCAGCAGCTACCCTGTACAACGTAACATAAATCTCCTTTACACGGGGATCGATAGCCGCTTCATTGAAAAAGCGAAGAATATAATTATAAGAATGATAAGGCAGGTGCAGTTGACATTCTCTTTCCAGGATGGATTGAAAGATTGACCGGTGATTATGAAAAAAGGGATGCGGCACGGCTGGCCAGTCTGCGTATTTGAGATTGTCTGCACGGGGATTGGGGAGGCCTCCCAAATCCTTGAGATTATGATAGCGTCCGCCTTCTACCATTTCTTCAGCCCGGATAGTAAAATAGGATTGAACAAATTCCCGAAGATGCATCGGCATACTGCTTTCGTATAAAAAACGGGTAGAATGACCTGCTTCCCTTTTCTCCAGTTGCTTTTCGATCTTTTCAGCAAGGTCACCCGTAAACTCGTCTTCCAGTTGCATTTCCGCATCCCGGGTGAGTTTGATGCTATAAGCTCCGTGAATGATAAATCCGGGAAATACTTCCTGGAGATTTTTCCGGATGACATCGTCGAGGAAAAGGATATAATAATTGTCTTCCAGGGGCGGCAGTTCTGTAAACCGGGGCAGGTGATCGGAGGGTATATTAAGCAAGGCATAGCGGTGGACGCCCGGCTGGTTGGCTGCTTCTACATCAATAATAAAGTAGAGTGCATTATTCTCAAGGAATACATTCGCCTGGTTATCCTTTCGCAAGATCACCGGCTGAAGGAAGGATAATACTTTTGAAAGAAAATATTCCCGGACCAGGTCCTGGTGTTCGGGCAGGATCGGTTCCCCATAGTAAAGACAGATATGATGTTGCTTTAGTTCGGGTAATATTTGCCGCGTGAGTATCCGGCCAAATTCCTCCTGCTGTGCCTGTACCATGGCCTGCACCTGCTGCACCAGGTCTTTCGGATAGTCTTCGCGCAAGGAAGTCTTTTTGGCCTTAATACTGGTAAAGGTGAAGATAGCCGGCATCCGCACCCGGAAAAACTCATCGAGATTGGATGAAAAAATGGATAAAAACAAGATGCGGTTGTATAAAGGCACTTGTTCATCGGCAGCCTCCATCAGTACCCGGTGGTTAAAACTAAGCCAGCTCAGGTCACGGTTCAGGAATAAATATGGGGGTGGTTCCATGTAACGTATTCAGGTTAACTAAGATAATAGATAAAAGATAAAAATGAATAACTAATAGGCAGCTGCAGCACCTCTTTCATTTATCAACTATTATGCAATTGTCAAACCGAAGTTGGGACTGGTTGCTGACAAATTTTTAAAGGTTTTAACACCAACTTGATAAAAATCATGCCCCTGTCAGGTAAGGCGGTGTAAATTGGAAGCCAGTCCACATGAGAAAGCTGTTTTTATTCATATTGTCAATTACCCTCCTGGTCAGCCTGACCGAACTGCACCAGTTGATCCAGTTGCCTTACCTGCTGCAGCATTACAAGGATCATAAATCAAAAGATCCGCTTTTGACCTTTTCCGATTTCCTGCAATTACATTATGGAAATAATCATCCAAACGATAAGGATGATGCCAAGGATGAGCAGTTGCCTTTTAAATCAACGGGCTCCATCAACCATACAGATCCGGGCTTCAATTCACGATATCATCCCCCGGCAAAAACAATCAGCCTGGCCCGGACTTATTACCCGACTCTATTAACGATTGGAAAACCATTCCATCGTTCCAAGGATGTTTTTCACCCTCCCTGCTCTTAAGTTTCAACCATAATGATACTGGTAGATAGTAATACTTATTGGTTAATCCATAAATTATTGTTTTATGAACGCAGCACAAATTCACCTGGCACTTAACCATGTGCCTTTATTCATGGCCATCCTGGGAGCTTTGGTTCTCATATTGGGCATGATCAGAAAAAATCAGTCCTTTATAAATCTGTCATTTTACCTGCTGGCAGCCGCAGCTGTCTTCACCATTCCTGTTTTTCTGACGGGCGAAGGCACCGAAGAAATGGTAGAAAAACTTGCAGGCGTGAATGAGAACGCCATCGAGGAACACGAGGACATGGCCAAGACCGGGCTGATCATAATACTCATAACCGGTGGCCTGGCACTTATCGGCATTTTTTTTAAGCGGAATGCCACGATGGCAAAAGTGGCCGTTATCGGTTCCCTGCTCCTGAGTGTGGCATCCTTTGGCGCTATGGCCAGAACGGCACACCTGGGAGGCCTGATCCGTCATAGTGAACTTCAAAATGCAGGCACTGCTGCAACAGGACAGGAAGGAACAGATACAAACGAAAGTGAAAATAAAGCCGCCGAAGAAAAGGACGATGATGATTAGTGGTCACTAGATTTTCGGGTAAAGTAAAAAAGCAGGAGATCCGGAATCTCCTGCTTTTCTATCTAGTCAAATCAGCCGCACTAATCGACAATCTCTCCTTCCAAATCATAATCATAGGCCTTCGTGATCTTCACGTTGACAAATTCTCCTATCGGC
>DASUMO010000225.1:0-5679 GCA_036277695.1 Chitinophagaceae bacterium | reverse complement strand
TTAAAAATGGGAAGAGGGTTTATTTCTGTGGAAATGGGGGCAGTGCAGCCGATGCCCAACACCTGGCGGCAGAATTCTCCGGTCGCTTTTATACCGATCGAAAAGCCCTGCCGGCAGAAGCCCTGCATTGCAATACCTCTTACCTGACCGCTGTAGCCAACGATTATAGTTTTGATGTGATCTATTCCAGGATCATAGACGGCATTGGCCAGGCCGGTGATGTGCTGGTGGGACTTTCCACCTCCGGTAACTCAGCCAATATTGTAAAGGCCTTTGAAACGGCCAAAGAAAAAAAGATGATCACTATTGGATTTACAGGTATGACAGGTGGACAATTGAAAGCACTATGTGATTACCTGATTAACATACCCTCTACGGATACTCCCCGGATCCAGGAATGCCATATCATGGTGGGACATATTGTTTGCCAGCTGGTGGAACAGAAATATTTTGATTTATAGATCACTGTGTTTTGACTATGCGCCGCTATATGAACTATGATATGTGGTAAAATGCCTATAAACCAGATATTGTCTAAAATGGCCTGGCGTTGTAGCAACACATAGATACATAGAGAAACATAGCTGAAATAGAAAGGGTTCATGAATAAAACTTATGATCATTAAAGAAGCAATCATCCTCGCAGGAGGATTGGGAACAAGGTTGAGGGAATCAGTTCCGGATCTTCCCAAGTGCATGGCCCCGGTGGCAGCGCGTTCCTTCCTTTTTTATGTAATCAATTATTTGCGCAGCCAGGGAGTGGAAGAATTCATTTTCTCCCTGGGTTATAAACAGGAACTGATCGTTGATTACCTGCATAAAGAATTCTCAACACTTAAATACAAATGTGTAATTGAAGAAGAACCATTGGGCACCGGGGGCGCTATACAGTTGGCCTGCCGGGAAGTAGCCGGTAAAAATGTAATCATCGCGAATGGGGATACGGTATTCAAAGCCGATTTGCATAAGGCCGCACAATTTCATCTTCATCTGCAGGCCGAATGTACTTTGCTGCTCAAACCCATGCGGAATTTTGATCGCTATGGCGTGGTTGAGCTGGAAGAAACCCATTTGCTAAAAAGTTTTAAGGAGAAAAAATGGTATGAACAGGGATTGATCAATGGCGGGCTTTACCTGCTGCATGTTCCCCGATTTTTAGAAGAAGAATTTCCCAGCCGTTTTTCATTTGAAAAAGATTACCTGGAAAAATTTTATACCCGCCGCCGAATATACGGGCAGGTGCAGGATGAATATTTTATCGATATCGGCATTCCCGGCGATTATGAAAAAGCTCAACAGGAATTTAAGCCGGCAGCACTGGACCTCTCGAAGATTGATAAAACCTGGACCTTATTCCTGGACCGGGATGGCGTAATCAACGTGGATAAACAGGGCAGTTATATTTTCAGCCCGGAGGAATTTGTTTTCACAGAAGGCGGTCCTGCCTTGTTTAAGAAACTCACTGAGCGGTTTGGAAAGATCCTGGTTGTAACCAACCAAAGAGGTGTGGGCAGGGAACTCATGACCGAAAAAACGCTGAATGCGATTCATCAAAAAATGCTGGAGGACATTAACCAGGCCGGTGGCCGGATTGATGAAATTTATTATTGTACTTCTGTCCATAATGATGACCCCCGGCGAAAGCCCAACCCCGGCATGGCCTACCAGGCAAAGGCGGATTTCCCGGGCATAGATCTTACGCGGGCAATTGTAGTGGGAAACAATATCAGTGATATGAAATTTGGCCGGAATGCAGGACTATTCACCGTTTTCGTAAGGTCCACCAAACCCGATCAGCCCTTCCCCGATCCTGATATAGACCTGGCTGTTGATTCCCTGGAAGAATTCACCCATCTCCTGGCAGCCGCCGGCGGGCAATAGCAGACTGTTAATCTTGGTGAATAACAAAATTTTACAACCATTTTGCCGTTATGGCCATCTGGATTATGCAGTAAATTTGCCGCGAACCTAAAAATCAATTTCTGTGAAACCTTTATTTGTAAGAGTCTCATTTTCACTCCTTGCCTTTTGGATAATGACCCAGGCTGGGTTCTCACAGACTATTTCTGCCCAAGACCGCAAAAAGCTCCAGTTAAAAGAAGATACGCTCCGATTGTATGCCCAATTTATGATCACCGACAGCATGCCCGAGGACCGTATGGTATCCGACAGCATTTTTACCCGAACCTTTGTCAGGGCCCTCCAGATCAAAAATTCATTCTGGTACCCCTTCGACTCAGTCTTTGGTATATCCAGGCTTTATGCTCCTGATAGCTCCTTTCGCATTTATACATGGAATCTCCAGTTCGATGATTATTATTCCCGTCAAAAAGGGGCCATTCAAATGCGAACAAGAGATGGTTCCCTGAAATTATTTCCGCTCCGGGATGTATCGGAATTCATTGAAAAAGCTGAGGATTCGGTAAGAACCCGCGCCAACTGGATCGGTGCTATTTATTATAATATCATCAAAACACAGTATAAGGGTAAGAATTATTATACCCTGTTTGGGTTTGATCATAATTCAATTACCAGTAGTAAGAAATGGATCGAGGTACTGCACTTTAATGAAAGGAACGAACCGGTTTTTGGAGGTCCTTTTTTTACCTATGAGCAGGACAGCCTGCCTCAAAAACCAAAACACCGGCTCAGCATGGAGTTTAAAAAAGATGCAAGGGTGCTGGCTAATTATATTTCGGAACTGGATATGATCCTGGTGGATCACCTGATCTCTGAAACGGATCAGCCCGACCTGCCGATGACCTATGTACCCGACGGTGATAATGAAGGATATAAATGGGAGAACGGGAAATGGGTGCATATTGACAAGGTATTCACTTTTAAACTTAAGGATGGAGAAGCCCCGGTGGAAGATCCCTTAATGGATAAAAGCGGGAATAAAAACGAGGAAAAACTAAAGGAACGTTCTGATAAGAATAAGCCAAAGAATAATGAACAGATACCCATCAACTACGATAATTAGTCAGGGTCCCGGTTTCGTTCCAATCTTTTCTCCCGTATCAATCAATAAATAATTATAAGCCACATGGCCTGACGGGGGGTAACGACTAATCCATTCAAATTCTTTACGATTCCAGATATCAAGATAGTCTTCCGTACTAATAATAAACTTTCCACTCGTAGCTTGCTTTGGCGCCCACTGCACATCCGGATGATCTTTCATATAATCCTGCGCAAAAAAATAACCCTGCTGGAATTCAAGGTTGGCAGTCCCTACTTTAGCATAAGCCATTTTTTTATCCAGGATAAATTCATTGGTATAAGGAAAATAATTACCCCAGTAACGCAATACACTTAACAGCAGGTAGAGGCAAATCAATCCGCAGATAATTTTTGTAGCTGCTCCACTTAAATGGCGTATCAGGATTCCCGAAAAAATAAAGAGAAAAGGGAAAATAAAAATGATATGCCTGATCCCGCATTGGGTCTGGTAAAAAAAACTCATTAAAACCAGGAAATAAATTACAGGCGCCAGCAGGAAAAATTCACGGGAAAAGAAGCCCAACAAGTTAGTTTTTCGAAACAGGCTGATCAATCCCCAACCAATAAAGATCAAATAGGCAATGGGTGTTTTGTAAAACAGCGAGACAAAATAATAATACCAGAATCCATCGCCAGTCCTTGCCCTTCCAAGTATGGTCACTTTCCCAAAGGAACTCAACTTGTCGATGCCCCCGCCTACCTGGTCATAATACTTGGCCATATCCAGGCCTTCAGTAAATGGAACAGGAAAGGGAATTGGAAATGAAGCGGGGAATACTGATTGTAAGGCCTGGAAAAGACTGCTCATGAATGTATAATCGCCGGCTGCTCTAAAGCTTTGATGAAAATAATAACCGGCATTAATGATCACAAAGTTGATAACTAGGAAGATGAGTAAACGTTTTGTAAAAATCCTCCATCGGAAAGGATGGCGGTTTACCAGGTAATAAGTGAGCAGGCAAAGCGGCGCCAGCACATAAAAATGAAAAAGGGATTGCTTTACGAGTTGTGATAATGCTACAACAAGAGAAAACAGGATAAAATAACGGTTGGATTTTACCAGGCAAAACTTCCAGAGCAGGTACATCCCCAGCAGCAAAAAAAATACAGCGTAACTATCCGTAGTGACCAGCCCTGCATTGGCCAGGTTATTGGGACAAACAGAAAAAAGAAAGGCGGAGAACAACCCGGCTTTTTCACCATAAAGTTCCCTGCTCCAGCCAAATACTAAAAGGATAGTAAAAGCTGAAACGATAAGGGTGACATAGCGGCCATTCAGGATATCGCTGGCACCGCCATCGGTTTTTTCCTGGCCAGGGTTAATGATATCCTGCGCCACCCGTGGAAGCGTGTTTAATACAATAACCGGCATTTTGCTATTATCCGTACGGGGATGGGTCCTGTCGGGTTGCCCTTTTAAGAAGCGAATGGTATAATCCATGAAGGAAGCTTCATCCGAGGTGATGGATTGAGAGCGGAGATAATGGATGCCATTGAAAAAATAGAAAAGGATGATCAGTCCGAGCAGGATGCTGATGCCCCATCTTTTCCGGAATAAGGAGAAAGCCTGCTGCATAGTGCTGCACAAATAAAAGCAAAATTGAGAAGGCGGGTTAAAATGATTTTAGTAATGAGGCATTACTCATCCAGTTTCAGCACGGCCAGGAAAGCTTCCTGGGGCACTTCCACGTTACCGATCTGGCGCATTCGCTTTTTACCTTCTTTCTGCTTTTCGAGCAGTTTCCGTTTCCGGCTGATATCGCCGCCATAACATTTTGCTGTTACATCCTTGCGCATCGCGGAAATATTTTCACGGGCAATCACTTTGGCGCCGACCGCAGCCTGTATGGCAATCTGGAATTGCTGGCGCGGTAACAACTCTTTTAATTTTTCACAGAGCCGGCGGCCAAATTCCTGGGCCCTGCTGCGGTGGATCAGGGCGCTAAGTGCATCCACTTTATCACCATTCAGCAGGATATCCATTTTTACAATATCACTATCACGGTAACCGATGGGATGATAATCGAAGGAAGCATAACCCCGGGTCTGGGATTTGAGTTTATCGTAAAAATCAAATACAATCTCTGTCAGTGGCATTTCGAAAAGCAGTTCGACGCGGGTTTGTGTCAAATAACTCTGGTTCATCAAAATTCCACGCTTGCCCAGGCAAAGTGTCATGATATTCCCGATATATTCCGGCTTGCTGATGATCTGTGCTTTGATAAAGGGTTCTTCGATCCGCTCTGTTTTAACCGGGTCCGGAAATTCAGTTGGATTGTTCACCGTTACTTTTTCACCCTTGGTCGTATAGGCAATAAAACTTACGTTGGGTACCGTAGTGATCACCGTTTGATTAAACTCCCTTTCCAGTCTTTCCTGGATGATCTCCATATGGAGCATACCCAGGAATCCGCAACGGAAACCAAAACCCAGGGCCTGGGAGGTTTCCAGTTCATAGGTAAGAGAGGCATCATTCAGCTGCAGTTTATCCATACAATCCCTCAGTTCCTCGAAATCTTCCGTATTCACCGGGAAGATCCCAGCGAATACCATAGGTTTCACTTCTTCAAAGCCTTTGATCATTTCGGGATTGGGATTATTGGCCAGGGTAATGGTATCACCCACCTTAACTTCCTTGGCATTCTTAATACCGGTAATGATATAACCCACATCACC
>DASUMO010000224.1:0-2887 GCA_036277695.1 Chitinophagaceae bacterium | reverse complement strand
ACTACCGTTATAAACTGATTTACATTTCTACGGGATTTATGTGATCAGCGAGAAACTACGTAAGGGTCCCAAATTCCAAGAAACAAATCCCAAAGCCCAAATAAATTATAATGCCCAGTTACAAAGTAAAAGCTCGAAGCTAGCAGCTCGAAGCTCGAAGCTTTTCCGAGGCAGCTTTCTTAAATGAGTTTTTCGCTATCTCTTTTTTTTAAGTAAGTTTAATTCAGCCAAAACCGGTTTGCATGCGAATTTACTTTTTACTAGTAGCAACCTGCGTTGCTGTCATTTCCAGTTCCGCTCAGAAATTCAGCCTTGAACAGTTCAAGAATATGACGCCCCGCAATATCGGTCCTGCAGGTATGAGCGGGCGCATCACCACCATCGATGCGGTAGTGAGTAACCCCGACATCATCTACCTGGGCTCCGCTTCCGGCGGCGTTTGGAAAACGGTAAACGGCGGACACCAATGGACACCTGTTTTTGATGAGCAACCCATACAGAATATCGGCGCCCTTGCCATTCAACAAAGCAATCCCAATATTATTTGGGTGGGTACGGGCGAAGGCAATCCACGGAATTCATTGAACCTCGGGGCCGGAATTTATAAAAGCCTGGATGCGGGCAAAACCTGGAAAAAAATGGGTTTGGAGAAAACACAGTGCATCCATCGCGTGATCATCGATCCTGTGAACCCCAATATCATTTATGCAGCAGCGATTGGTAACCCTTATGCTGAACATGCAGACCGTGGGGTATTCAAAACCACGGATGGCGGCGAAACCTGGAGCAAGATCCTCTATGTGAATGATACAACGGGTTGTGCTGACTTGATCATGGATCCTTCCAATCCCAACAAGCTGATCGCTGCCATGTGGCAATTCAGGAGACAGCCCTGGGAACTGAAGAGCGGTGGCGCTGGCAGTGGCCTTTATATTACAATTGACGGAGGAAAGAACTGGAAAAAACTGGGTAAGGAAGATGGGATTGCCGAGGCTCCGCTGGGTAGAATTGGCGTCGCCTTTGCCCGTAGCATGCCTTCAAGAGTATATGCGAAAATAGAAGCGGCCAAAAACGGATTTTACCGGAGTGATGACGGCGGGTTTAAATGGACCCTGGTCAATAGCGATCCGCCGCAGGTCACTAACCGCCCTTTTTATTACCAGGAAATATTCGTGGATCCCAAAAATGAAAACCGCATCTATGATGTGCACACATTTATTACCCTCAGTGAAGACGGGGGCAAGACCTTCAACACCTCGAATATTGCCCAGGGGGTGCATGTAGATCATCATGCCCTCTGGATTCACCCCGAGAATCCCAATTTCATCATCGAAGGGAATGATGGGGGGATCGGTATTTCAAGGGATAGGGGAAAGACATGGGCCATCGATGAGAAGATCCCGGTGGGACAGTTTTATCATATTAATGTGGACAACGAAATGCCATACAATGTAATGGGTGGCATGCAGGATAATGGCAGCTGGCATGGACCAGCCTATATCTGGGGAGTTGGTGGAATCCGCAATCATTTCTGGGCTTCGGTAGGCGGAGGGGATGGCTTTGATGTAATGCCGGATGCTGAAGATGAAAACTGGATTTATAATATGAGCCAGGGTGGTAACCTGCGCAAATATGACCGCCGCACGGGAGAATCCTGGTCGCTCAAGCCTCCCGCGCTGGACCCTAAAATGAATCTTCGTTTTAACTGGAATGCTGCGCTTGCCCAGGATCCCCACGATAAAAAAACCATCTACTATGGCAGCCAGTACTTGCATAAGAGTACAAACAAAGGCGCTTCATGGGAAATCATTTCGCCCGACCTGACAACAAATGATACGACTAAAATAAAAGCGTTCATGAATACGGGCGGCCTGACCCTCGATATCACGGGTGCAGAAACGCATTGCAGCATCTTAACGATCGCCCCCTCATCACGGGAGCCGGGTGTGATTTGGGTGGGCACGGATGATGGTAACGTTCAATTAACCCGTGATGGCGGAAAAAGCTGGACCAATTTCCGCAGCAAGATACCGGGCATGCCTGTTGGATCCTGGATTCCCCAGGTCAGGGCTTCGGTGCATAATGCCGGCGAAGCGTTTGTTGTGGTAAATGATTACCGGCGTGGCGACATGAAGCCATATATTTTCCGGACATCTGATTATGGTAAAACCTGGAAAAGACTGGTTGATGAAAACAAAGTAAAAGGTTATGCGCTTAGTATCATACAGGACCCGGTCGAGCCCAACCTTCTCTTCGTAGGAACCGAGCATGGTTTATGGGTGAGCCTGGATAATGGAAATAGTTTTGAACAATGGAAAAATGGATATCCATCTGTATCGACATACGACCTTGCGATACAGGAAAGGGAGGCTGATTTGGCGATTGCCAGTTTTGGCCGTTCCCTCTGGATCCTGGATGATATTCGTCCCTTGAGAAAAATGGCGGCCCGGCAGGTGAATTTGCAGAAAAGCATCACGATCCTATCAGCACCGGATGCCTATAAAGCACGTATTAAACAGGCTTCTGCTTTTTCCTCCAACTTCACCGCGGGACTCTGGAGTGCGCCTAACAGGAATTTCGGTTCCATGGTTTCATTTTATTTTAATAAACCGGCAAAGTCCACACAAAAAGGAGATACCGCCATTGTAAAAATTTATAATGCTACAAATGAACAGGTGCGCACCTTAAAATGGGACCTGGATAGTGGCTTTAACCGGCACCACTGGAACCTTACTGAAAAAGGGGTTCGCAACCCCGGGTCGGCCAAACCATTACCTGGTGCAGCAGAGCCCGGAGGCGTGACGGTTTTATCTGGAGTCTATAAAATGGTCATCAGTTTTGGAACAGATTCCGATTCGGTCATGATCAATGTGAAAGACGATCCCCG
>DASUMO010000223.1:0-4706 GCA_036277695.1 Chitinophagaceae bacterium | reverse complement strand
AAATGAAAGAATATAAGGAGTTTGTGGACGGGCTGGATAAAGACGGGCTGATCAATAAAAAGGAAAACTATATGATAAAGCATGAGGATGGCGTTCTTACCATCAATGGCAAAAAAGCCGCCGACAATGTGTACAGCAAATACCGTTCATTCCTCGAAAAACATAAGAAATTCAATATAGAAAAAAGCGAGGACGATTTTGATATTGATGTAGATTAATTCGCTTGCCAAAGTATAGCCATGAAAAAAAGTCCCGCAATCAAATGCGGGACTTTTTTGTGGTCAACCTAACGGCAGTTCGTTATTGCCTGCTTCAATTCAATGATGAAATAAAAAGGGATGCTATTGACATCCCTTTGCTATTCGACCAAATTATTTTATCAGAAATCCGAGAAATGGAAGGGAGAAGGCATAATATCGTAGTTGCTATGCTCAATCATTTCAATATTGAGCTGGAAGGCTTCATCCGTTTTAACCACTACTTTTTCCTTTGTGACTTTCTTAAACCCCGCTTTTTCGAATACAAATTTATACGTACCGGGTTTGAGCTCATCAAAAGCAAACCCGCCTTCGTCGTCGGTCAATACCATTTTTTCCTTTTTGGAAACCAGGTAAGCAGTCACGGTAACATCTTTCAATGGTTTTTTGGAGTCTGAGCTGGTTACAATTCCATTCAATTCGTCTTTTTTGCCCTTGCCTGTTCCGGGATCGGGGTCGTCGGTATTAGCCCTGGCAGCTACGAAACCAAGAAGTCCCACACCCATAAGAATCATCTTTGCTTTCATATCGCAATGGTTTTAATGGTTGATCTAAATCATCTCACTAATCAAAACCCGCATAAAATTAAAGGTTTTTAACCGGATTGGCCAAAGCCAATTCGAATTCAGACCACAGATTTTTTACGATCTCAGCAGCCGGTAAAATACGGTCAAGCAATGCACTAACCTGGCCGATTTCGAGTTCACCCTCATCGAGATCTCCTTCAAACATTCCTTTCTTAGCCCTGGCCCTTCCTAGTAACGATTTTAATTCATCTGGCGTTGCTCCCCGCCATTCGGCCTCCTGGACTTGCCTGTAAAATTTATTCTTTATCAGCCTCACGGGGGTCAGCTGCTTCATTGTCAGTACCGTATCACCCTCGGCCGAACTGATGACGGCTTCTTTGAATGCCGGGTGCGAGGAAGCCTCTTCTGTTGCGACAAAACGTGTTCCCATTTGTACAGCTTCTGCTCCAAGGACCATAGCCGCCAGCATCTGTCTGCCTGTCGCAATCCCACCTGCTGCAATAACCGGTATCTTAACGGCCGCACATACTGCAGGTATCAGAACCATACTGGTAGTTTCTTCGCGGCCATTGTGTCCGCCGGCTTCAAACCCTTCCGCAACCACCGCATCACAACCCGCTTCCTCAGCTTTTAAGGCAAATTTCGAAGAACTGACCACATGCACTACCGTGACCCCATTTTCCTTTAAGACGTTGCTCCAGGTTTTAGGGTTACCGGCAGAAGTAAAAACAATTTTCACTCCTTCATCCAATATGATCTTGATATGCTTGTCAATATCCGGGTAAAGTAAGGGCACGTTTACTCCAAAGGGCCGGGAGGTGGCGGATTGACATTTTCGAATATGTTCTTTTAAGACATCCGGGTACATGGATCCGCTGCCTATAAGACCAAGACCACCTGCATTACTTACGGCACTGGCGAGCCGCCAGCCACTTGCCCAGATCATACCCGCCTGGATAATGGGATAACTGATCCCAAATAGCCGGGTTATTCGATTTTCTTTAAACACCATCTCGTAAAGTTAATGGGGAAAGGTCCAAGCCACAAGCCAGCCTGCAGGCAGGCAGGATACAAGGCACAAGTAACATTATCCAATCTGCCCTCTCCTTTGGAGAGGGGTGAGGCCTTTACCCAAGGTCAATAGAGGTATTATCGCCGATATTCAGGGTCCGGGTCTCCCCTTTCAAATCGGTATCGCTCCCGATGATGGAAGAGTCCAGCACGATATCAAACAGGTTGGAATAGGAACCGATAATTGAATTTTTGATAATGGAGGAATCGATGGTCGAGTTCTCACCGATGGCCACATTGGGGCCAATGATCGAGTTCTTGATATTGCAGCCTCCCCCGATACTGACGGGATGAACGATGACCGTATTTTCAAAATTATGTTCAGCGCCGATCTGCGGACCAAACTTTTTTAAGAGTGTAGCATTGGATTCCAGCATGGTTTCCTTTTTCCCGCAGTCGAACCAGTTTTCCACTTTGAAGGACTTAAAACGGGCACCCAGGAGAATCATGCACTCAAGTGCATCGGTAAGACTGTACTCCCCATGGCTACGCAAACCGTGCCGGATATTATTTTCCAGGCATTGGAACATTTGTTCGGTTTCTTTTATCTTATACACGCCAACCAGGGCCATATTGGATTTGGGAATCTGGGGTTTCTCCACCACGTGATCAATAAAGCCTTCCTCATCAATTTCAGCGACCCCGAAATCCCGCGGGTCATCCACTTTCCGGACTCCAATCATTGAATAAGGGCTATTAATGACTTCCTTTACGTCAAATTCACAAATACTATCGCCCAATACAACGAATACCTCATCATTGCTGATGATACTTTTAGTCAGTTCTACCGCATGCCCGACACCCTGCCGGTCCACCTGGTGAACATAATGAGCTTTAATATCCGGGTATTTATACTTTACATAATCCCCGATCTTATCGCCCAGGTATCCCACGATAAAGATAAATTCATTGATGCCCGCATCCCTTAACTGATCAACAATAATGCTTAAAACCGTTTTTCCTGCCAGCGGAATCAGGGCCTTGGGCTGTGTATAACTATGCGGGCGAAGCTTGGTGCCTGCACCGGCTACTGGTATGATCGCTTTCATTGAACCTAAACCGCCCCCTGGCGGAAATCCTTAATAAATAATAAAAAGCCAACGAAAGTAACAAATTTGAAATAAACAAAAACTTGGAGACTCCCGGTGCTGGCATCGCCGGCTAACTTACTTTTGCAACAAATGAAGCTGAAGGACTTTATGGCTGAATTTTAAACACAAACTTTTAATATGCTGATCCAGGAACAGGCCGGTCAAACGCAACAAGTAAAAAACAATTCTTTCATGCAAAGGGATACTATTGTTTTCGATCTCATCCATAAAGAACTGGAACGCCAGCGAAACGGAATTGAGCTGATCGCCTCCGAAAATTTTACTTCTTTACAGGTAATGGAGGCCATGGGTACGGTCCCTACCAATAAATATGCAGAAGGCTATCCTGGCAAAAGATATTATGGTGGTTGTGAAATAGTGGACGAAATTGAAAGCCTGGCTATTGAAAGGTTGAAAAAAATCTTTAATGCCAGTTGGGCGAATGTGCAACCGCATAGTGGGGCACAGGCCAATGCTGCCGTATTCCTCGCTTGTCTAAAACCCGGTGATAAAGTTCTGGGACTGGATTTGAGCATGGGCGGTCATCTCACCCATGGAAGCCCGGCGAATTTCAGTGGTAAAAACTTCCAGGCTTTTTTCTATGGGGTCAAAAAAGAAAACGGGCTGGTTGATTATGATCAGATGGAAGCGGTGGCATTGAAGGAAAAACCTAAAATGATTATTTGCGGGGCTTCGGCCTATAGCCGCGACTGGGATTATAAAAGAATCCGTGAAATAGCTGATAAGATTGGAGCTGTGATCATGGCTGATATAGCGCACCCTGCCGGGTTGATTGCTACCGGGCTCCTGAATGATCCTTTCGACCACTGTCATATCATTACTTCCACCACACATAAAACATTGCGTGGCCCCCGGGGCGGCATCATTATGCTACGACATGATTTTGAAAATCCCTGGGGAATAAAAGATCCCAAAGGAAATACCCGCACCATGAGCCAGCTGCTTGACCTGGCTGTTTTCCCGGGTACACAGGGTGGTCCGCTGGAGCACGTGATCGCCGCCAAAGCCGTAGCCTTCGGGGAGATCCTGTCGGAAGATTTCAAAGCTTATGGCAAACAAGTCATCAGCAATGCACAGTCTATGGCCAGGGCTTTTGTAAAAAGAGGATATAACCTGATCAGCGATGGCACCGATAACCACCTGATGCTGATAGACCTCCGGAATAAGAACCTGACGGGGAAAAAAGCACAGGAAACACTTGACAAAGCACATATCACACTTAATAAAAATGCAGTGCCCTTTGATGATAAATCCCCTTTTGTCACTTCGGGCATCAGGGTGGGTGTGCCGGCTATAACCACGCGCGGTATGAAAGAGGAACATATGGAAACCGTTGTATCGATGATTGACCAGGTATTGATGCAGGCAGATAATGACCAGGTCATTGAATCGGTGAATGCAGAAGTGAAGCGTTTTATGAAGCAATTCCCGCTATACCCGGAACTGGGTGAGTGATCAACTTGATTCAACTGCGCTTTCCACAATATCAACCATAAGATTTGCAAAGTCGGTATTGATGCGATCTTTGTTCTACATCATTGCCATAACTACATATTGAATAACCCTGCTTTTCGCATTAGCCTGGCAGCCAGGACCCGTTCTTGTTTTATGCTTATTTTTGGCGAAAACCAGCTACCATGATTCAACGCCAGCAAACACTATGGCTTCTGCTTGCCACTGTCTGTTCAGTACTGACCTTTCTTTACCCCTTTGCTACTGGCATCCAGCCTATCGGGAAT
>DASUMO010000222.1:0-2736 GCA_036277695.1 Chitinophagaceae bacterium | reverse complement strand
TGTGGCTTGCAAACTCTTCCAGCTTATTATGCAATTCCTCTTTCAGGGAAATATTGATTTGGTTCGCTCTTTTGCCAACAATAGCGATGGATTCATACAAATTACCCGTGCGGGCCTTAATATCATCCAGGTTACGTGTTTCCACATTATTGGTGATACCAGCACTAAGCTGACGTCTTAGCTTGCTCATTATTTAAGTTTTTAATATTTGTTTGTGACTGTTTTAAAAATTCTTCGGCTTCCTTACGGAGCTTGCTTTCCGGGAACCTGTCCACGAACTCATGGCATTCATTTATTACCTGCTCATATCGTGCCGGTTGTTTCTCCTCGACGCTTAACTGGGCATAACGAAAATATGATTTGATCACCATGAGCTTATATTCATCTGCTTTGGGTGAATCGGGATAATTATCGAGCAGGTTGGTAAATGAAACGCCTGCTGCCCGGAACTGGCCCATATCAAAATAAAGCCGGGCACTTTGATTATCCTTTATCTCCAGTTTTTGCCGGCAAATATCAATGATCTCATTAGCTTCCTTGATTCGCGCTGAACCGGGATGAGTATTGATAAAAGTCTGCATCATACCCATGGCCTTGATCGTATTGGTCTGGTCCAGCTCCGGCTTGGGTGATTGCTGGTAAAAGGAATAAGCCCGCATATAATCAACTTCTTCGGAACGGGGACTATTAGGAAAAATCTCCAGGAATGTCTTAAAAAGATTTTCCGCGTTGAAATAATCCTTCTGGTTATACGCGCAATAGGCGTATTTATAATAGATATTCTCAAACTCCTTCCCCGTTTTGAAATAGGGCATCACATCCTCGTACAATATCTGCGCCTTGCTGTACTTCTTTTTTACGAAATACTGCTCAGCCATCCTCAATTTATATTCAGGATCGGGGTTCTTCAGGATCTTGTTCATGCTTCCGCCACAGCTGCCCAGGACAAAAGCTATAATAAATACGGGTATAAAACGCATAAAGGGTTGGCAAAGTTAATAGATAGCGGCAAATTGGCCGGAAAAAAGATAGTCGCCAACAAATAAGTAGTTAAGGTTTTGATAAAGAGGGAGAAACGCCAGGAGTCCCTACCAACCAAAAAAAACCCCGACGGGAATCCGTCGGGGTCTATCAGCAAAAAGTATCAAGAGAGACTTTAGTTCTTGCGCAGGTTGGGGTGTGGAGGAGCCACAGTATTTGGTCCTTCTTCACCCTCTGCAGCGGCACGCAGGTCAACTGTGTTGCAATCGCCTTCCTGTCCGTAGTTGAAGATAAAGCGATCGGCGCTGATACCTTCTTTTTCTACCAGGTGAGAGATCACTTTGTTAACATGATCCCAGCTGAGCTGCTGTTCCTTCTTATTGGAAGAGCAATATCCTGTAACCACCACTTTACATTCAGGAGCATTGCGCAATTTAGCAGCAACAGTGGCCAGTACAGCCTGGGCATCATCGCTCAGGGCATTGGAACCAGCTCTGAAGGAAATGCTGGGCAGTGCACCCAATTTTTCAGCACAACCGGAAGTTTTAGTCAGCCCTTCAAAACATTTCTCATCCGGGCAAGGACACTTACCAACACCATCGGCATCAACCGGCTGGCAATAAGTCGGAGTAATCAGTTCTTTATCCTTACAATCAGGAACACCATCGCCATCCGTATCACGGCTTACACCATGAGTGTCAACCGGGCATCCTGCAGGAGTTTGCTCCTGGTCGAATTGGTCTGTAACACCATCGCCGTCGCTATCAGGCAGTACGGGTTTGGGGAGGCGCATCAGGCGGGGATTGCGGATTTCGCTGTATGCATAATCCAGCGGGTTCAGCCACCACAATGGTTCTACCGCTTTTGCACCAAGGTTAATATTCAAACCAACAGAAAAGAAGTTATAGGAATCGAAGTCGCGGGTCAGCACCGGGTCACCCCATGCCTGCTCCTGCCAGCGCTGGCCATCCAGGAGATCATCCTTGATGAAAGTGTGGCGGTCTTCGATTGCCAGGTTCAGCCTGTTGCTGAGTTTAAAGGCTATGCCCACACCTACTGTACCAGAAGGTTTCAGGGTATTTCCAAATAATTTCGGACGGCGCTCGCCCTGGTTTTCGGCATCAGACTCATAGCTGTCATCCATCATGTCTTTTAAGGCATCGCGGGTGTCTTTGCGGTTTTTGTAAACACCACCGCTGATACCCTGGAAATTATACCTTGTTTCGCCATTGAGGGCATTGACTTTTGTATCGTATACAGAAGCTCCGATACCGGCAAAACCATAGAAGTTAAACCCGGTTTTTGCCTTGTGGAAACGGATATTATTCAGCGTTACAACTCCCTGTAATGACAGGTCCTGGATCTTTGTTTTGTAGTTGTAGTAAATAATGTCAAAAGGCTGCCGGTCTGGTCCGCCATTCAGGGTAAGGGCGGATACAATATCACCGGTGTTGGTCCTGTAAGGAGCTGAATAACCGGCTCCGTTATGACCCCAGGGGGTGTTCTTGTAATAGTTTTCAGATCCATTCCAGTTTAATCCTTTGGCAGTACCGTACATATATTCCAGGCGCATGGAGAATACATACCCAAAAGCTTTTCGAACGTGTAACCCGAAACTGGGAAAAGCCAGCTGGGAGGGAACATCCCCACTAACATAGGTCAAACCGGTTTTGATACCGATCTCCCACTGGTTACGGGGTTTAGCGGGAAAATTATTCGTCCCCTGCAGGAATTCATTGTGCTGGGGCATTCTCT
>DASUMO010000221.1:0-5575 GCA_036277695.1 Chitinophagaceae bacterium | reverse complement strand
AACTGGCTTTCCAGGAAGTACCCACGGTAAACCTACAAAAAACAAATTCAAACGGGGATTGATGGAATTCTTAGTTTTCTTAAATTCGACAAGCCGGGTAATTCACGAACCTTGCAAAGCCCCGCTCCTGACTAATTTTTTTGTCATATCCTGATATGAAAGAGAGGACAACCAAAATAACTGCATCAATCGGACTCTTTATAGGAGGACTGTTTGGCATGGTCGGTTCTTTTGTAACGTCTCCTTCAACGCGCGCCCTGGCCTGGCTTATTGATGGTGTGAGTCTTATTGTGGCAGGCTCCCTGCTTAGCGTTTACTATTTCAGAAAGGGTTTGGATTCGACTGCTGCCGGTTTCCTGGTCTTTGCCATAGGTGAAGGCTTCATACTCTCTTCCTCGGGAATGAATTTAGAGGAGAATGTTACTTCTTTTGGCGCAGGCACGGGTTTATGGGCTGCCTCCCTTTTCCTGATCAGTGTTCAAAAAACATATCCTCTTATCATCCGTATTACAGGATTAATAGCTGCCCTGTTATTTTCCATTGTATCCGTACAAATATTTACCGGTCAACCGTTAAATGCCCTGAGTAAGCCGCTGCCCTTTTATGCCTACCCGCCATTTGTGATTACAATTTTTGGATGGGCATGGACCTTATTAAGAAGCCCTTCCAATAACCTGACCGAAACATAAGTCAATAACGCCGAACATAGCGAATCCTGCAAGGATTGTGTTACTTCTTTCATTCCTACACTACTATCAAGAGCCAGCTATGTTTTTCGGAAGGTGAGGATGGTAAACTATTTACTTAAAAATCTGTAGCCGACCCCTGATTCAGTAAGAAGGCATTCAGGCCGGTTAGGGTCAACTTCAATTTTTTTCCTGATTTGAGCAATGAAGACCCTTAAATATTGTGATTGATTAATATAGCCCGGACCCCAGATAGCGCGAAGTAGGTACTGGTGCGTCAATACTTTTCCTTCATTCCTGGCTAAAAGAGCTAACAGGTTATATTCTGTGGCTGTTAACCGGACCAGGTCATTTCCTTTTCTCACCGTTCTCGCCGTAAGATCAATTTGTAAATCGCCGCAGCTAATCACCGGGTCACTGTCTTCCGAAATGGAAGCACGGGTAGCTGACCGGATCCGGGCCAACAATTCACCGGTCCTAAATGGTTTCACCAGGTAATCATTGGCTCCATTGTCCAATGCTTTAATAATGTTTTCTTCACTTTTCTGAACGGAAAGAATAATGACAGGATTGGTATACCATTTTCGAAGCTTTTGTAAAACGATATGGCCATTTTCATCGGGCAGCCCAAGATCCAGCAGGATTAAATCGGGCGGATGATTGGAAGCCATAATCAATCCTTCCTTCGCAGAAATGGCTTCCTTCACCACATAACCATTGCTTTGAAGTGTAATCTCCAAAAGTTTGCGGATCTGCGGTTCATCATCAATGATTAACACTTCCCTTTTAGCCATGTTCTATGCTAATATATTTTGTCCTGACAGGAAAACTAAGCACAAATCTTGTCCCGGACCCATCAGTTTTCAATTCCACATTCCCCCCCAGGGCCTCCGTAAATCCCTTCACAATTGACAGTCCAAGCCCCGTCCCGGCGATTTCTTCCTTTCTTTCCCTGGAAAATTTTTGAAAAACATCCTTCTGATTCGTCATCCGGAAGCCCTGGCCCGAATCCTGGATAACAACTTCCAATAAATCAATGTGGCAGGCAGCCATGATTTCAATCTTACTGCCCTGGTCCGTATGAATGGCGGCATTATTCAACAAATTATACAATACCTGGTCTAACATTCCTTTGTCAATCCAGCAAATCGGTAAATCCTGGTTCATACTGATATTGATTTTTCGGCCGGGATTATTTTCTTCCACCCGCCTCACCACTTCATATACCAATTCAACAACATCACACCAGTCTGCCTTAGGCTGAATATGACCGGATTCAAGTCTTGAAATGTTTAAGAGGTTTTCTACCTGCTGGTTTAATCGCAGGGAAGCTTTTGAGATCTCCCCTATGAGTTGTTGCCGGTCCGCATTCGAAAGATGTTTATTGAGCTGCAGGTTATCCGTGGCACCGATAATCGCAGCAATGGGCGTTCTCAATTCATGTGACAGCGAGTTCAAAATCGTATTGTAGAGTTTAACGCTATTTGCTCTTTCCTCTTTCAGCCTGGCTTTTTTTTCGGCCTGCCTGATCTTATACGTCAATACGCCATTGATCATGGCAATGATAAAATACATGATCAGCAGGATACTGTCATCCGTAGAACCCACATGTATCGTAAATCGTGGCGGAATAAAAAAGAAATCCCAAATAAAAGCCGATAAAGCCGCCGCAAATAAAACAGGTAGAATATCAAAAGATATGGCGATCAGGGAAACGGTAACAAGGAGGACCAGGGCAACCACCCTGTAGCCCATGTAGGGAGTAAGTCCATAACAAACCAGGGATACTGAGATCACAAGCAGAAAGCTGATCCAATATTGATTTCTTTTTTTAAGTCCAATTGTAAAACCGGCTTTCATTCTTCAAACTTGTACAAAAGTAAAGACCTCGACATGGCAAAATTAGTGAGGCGTATAAAGATTTTATAAAGATTTTCGGGCATTCTGCAGTTTCCTTCTTGACCGGATTATTTTTGAACTTACTAGGTTATTTTTCCCATGCATATTTCATACAAAAAGGCCACACCTGCAGGCCTGTTAATAGCTCTTGGTATTATTTTCGGCGACATCGGGACTTCCCCGCTTTATGTCCTGAATGCCATTACGAATGGAAAAACAATTTCGCCTGAATTGATCGTCGGCTCTTTATCCTGTATTATCTGGACCCTTACCCTGCAGACGACAATAAAATATGTAATCCTCACTCTCCAGGCGGATAACCGGGGTGAAGGCGGTGTTTTTTCTTTATATGCCCTGGTCAGGAGAAGAAAAAAATGGCTCGTGATGCCTGCCATGATCGGGGGAGCCGCTCTGTTGGCTGACGGGATGATCACCCCGCCTATTTCCGTTACTTCGGCCATTGAAGGTCTGAAACAAATTCCTTCGCTGCAACATATCAGCCAATGGACGATCATCTATATTGTAATCGGAATATTATCGGTATTATTCTTTTTACAGCAGTTCGGAACTTCCCTGATCGGCCGATCTTTCGGTCCTGTAATGACCATTTGGTTCTTAATGCTGGCTACACTGGGAGTTGTTCATATCGCTGATGACCTTCAGGTTTTAAAGGCCTTTAATCCTTATTATGCAGTCAATCTATTGAGTACCTATCCAAACGGGTTTTATATTCTCGGGGGTGTATTCTTATGCACTACGGGAGCAGAAGCTCTTTATTCCGACCTCGGGCACTGCGGAAAATGGAATATCCGTTATGCCTGGATATTTGTCAAGACCTGCCTGGTCTTAAACTACCTGGGGCAGGGAGCATGGCTTCTCAGTCATTATAATGGTGAGGATATTACCCAGGAATTAATCGGAAGCGGGTTCAACCCATTTTATGGTGTGATGCCACATTGGTTTGTCTATTTTGGAATTATGATCGCTACAGCTGCTACCATTATTGCAAGCCAGGCCTTAATCTCCGGTTCCTATACACTGATCAGTGAGTCGATGCGCCTGAATTTATGGCCCAAAGTGAAAATCAATTACCCTACCGAGGCCAGGGGGCAGTTGTATGTACCTGCGGCCAACCTTCTGTTATTCCTTGGTTGTATTGGAATTGTCCTTTATTTCCAAAAAGCTTCCAATATGGAAGCGGCTTATGGCCTGGCGATCACAGTAACGATGATTGCCACCTCTGTTCTTTTCGCGAACTACCTGGTACAGCGCAGGACAAAACCCTATTTGATCTATTTATATCTCATCATTTATTTGTCAATCGAATTCAGCTTTCTGTATGCCAATATGGAAAAATTCACGCATGGAGGATATGTGACCTTATTGGTGGGGGGCTTTTTATTCTTTATTATGTATAACTGGTACAAAGCCCGAAAAATCAAGAACCGCTATGTTGAATTTGTAAGACTTGATCACTATATATCCAAAATTCAGGAACTGAGTAATGACCGGGCTGTACCTAAATATGCAACGCATTTGGTCTTCCTGACCAGCGCCGACAATCCGAAAGAGATCGAGCATAAAATCATTTATTCAATTCTCAGTAAAAAACCGAAACGGGCGGATATATACTGGTTTGTGCATGTAGACACATTAGATGATCCCTACACGATGGAATACAAGGTTGATCATATTATTCCAAATGATATTATCCGGGTGGAGTTTCGCCTGGGATTCAGGATGCAGCCCCGGATAAATCTCCTGTTCCGGAAAGTTGTGGAAGACCTGGTCGCGAACAAGGAAGTCAATATTACCAGCAAATATGAAAGCCTTTCAGGGCCAACGGTTGTAGGCGACTTCCTCTTTGTGGTGATGGAAAAATATTTGAGCCAGGATAATGAATTACCTATCTGGGAAAGATTCATGATGAAAATGCATTTCTGGATAAAAGACATTAGTCTTTCGGAGGAAAAAGGTTTTGGCCTGGACCCGGGCAACGTGGTCGTCGAGAAATTCCCCCTTATCGTGGCGCCGGTTTCGGCTCTAAAATTGAAACGGGTGCATGACTAAATGGAAGACAGGAATAACATAAAATCTGTCATATTGATCATCCTGGTATGGCTGCTCGCTTTTGCTTTAGCTTATTTGGTATTTATAAAAATAAAATTATTGCAAATGCTCCCATGAACTATTATCCTTCCGTGGTACGTATGAAATTCTTCTTACCTGGTATGGCCTTATTGATGGGTATTCCGTTAATCGCGCAGGACACAACAAAACCTGTATTGAACTTTAGTGCTTTTGCCGAAGTTTACTATGCTTACGATTGCAACAGGCCGGCAGACCAAAATCGTCCCGGGTTTATTTACAGTCATAACCGGCACAATGAGTTTAGCGTAAACCTGGCCTTCATCAAAGCCGCTTATAATGCTGAAAGAGTAAGAGCTAACCTGGCATTTGCAGCGGGTACTTATATAAATGCCAACTATGCTGCCGAACCCGGGGTTCTGAAAAACCTGTACGAGGCTAATGCGGGTATAAAGTTGAGCATGGATCATAACCTTTGGTTCGATATGGGAATATTTACATCCCATATAGGTTTTGAAAGTGCAGAGAGCAAAGATTGCTGGAATCTTACAAGAAGCATGCTGGCTGAGAATTCTCCCTATTATGAAGCTGGGGCAAAAATTAGCTTTATAACAGGTAACGGGAAATGGTTATTCAGCGGGCTGGCATTAAATGGCTGGCAAAGAATTTCACGACTACCCGGAAGTTCATTGATGAACTGGGGAAGCCAGGTCATGTTTAAACCTTCCGGAAAATTGATGCTCAATTACAGTTCTTTTATTGGAACGGACAAACCGGACAGCAACCGGCTTTGGCGCTATTTTCACAATTTATATGGAGTCCTGGTATTGAATGACAAATTTGGGCTAACCCTTGGATTTGATTTTGGACAGGAACAGCTAAACCGGGGAAGCAGGAAATTG
>DASUMO010000220.1:0-15274 GCA_036277695.1 Chitinophagaceae bacterium | reverse complement strand
TGCCGGGTCTATTTTGACCGTGGGGCCCACCAGGATATAATTCCATTCCGGCCTTAGCCGGGCAATTGTTTCCAAAAGAATGGTATCCATTCTTTCATCAATCACTCCAAAAAAACCAATCCGGGGTTTGGGAATAGCTTTTTGATCATCGGGTTCCTGCTTGACAGTTCTTGCTTTTGAAAAATGTTGTTTATCTATACTGCTTGGAAAAGGGTAGATATTTTCATGCAGATGTTTTTTTGCTTTATACAGGCTGTACCCGCCCGTAAAAACAATATCAGCCAGTTTCAACAGTTCTGCTTCTTTCCGGCAAACAGCCGGGGGAGCATTTTTGAAAGCGGATAATTCATCCATGCAATCATAAACCGTCAGCACCGGAGCCATCCTGCCTCCCAGTGTCAATGCCATAGGTGTCAGGTACCAGCAAATATGATCGGTAACTTTCAGACGCGTAAATTGACTTTCCAATAATTGATGTTGAATAACGACTGCTGTTACTTCGTCCGTACCGGCAGGAAGATGGGGAACCAGGATATGGACGCCCTCAGGACTTTGCGAATCTTCCAGGAAAGCCTGGTTAGCATCATAAAGCGGCTCTTCTATATAAAAAACCCTGAAATGCCGGGCAAAACGACTGAACAAATGCTGCGGTCGCTGGTAAACGAAATTCCATCGCAAATGCGAAAAACAAATAATATCCATACTAATGTTGATTTAAGCCGATGATAAGTTGGGCGAACGGAGTGTCAGTGAATTAGCTTAAAAAATTGTGCCATTTTCCACCGGGACAAAAGGAGAGAAAACCAGCCTATTCCGTCATAAACGGGTAATTAATACCCCCTGCGGAAGCTATATGATAATTACTTCTATATGATTCCGGGTTTGTAGAATGTTTTAAAATTAGTTCATATAAACCGCAATTCCCTGAAAGCAGAAAATAAAATACCGGCATCCATGAGGCCGGTATTTTATCCTGAGTTCAATAAACCAAAAAATAATTATTCTTCTTCGGCTTCACCCTCCTGTTCAGCTTCCCAGTTAATACTGTTTTCTGCAATTTGGGTCAAATTTTCATCTGTTTGTTTTTCTTCTTCCAGGGTAGTAGCAAGAATATCTGCAACCTCGGTATGTCCCATTGTTTTGGCCAGTTGAACCAAACTGCCATAGGCAGCAATTTCGTAGTGCTCGACCTTTTGAGCAGAAATGATAATAGCCACATCTCTTGTCATACTGCCATCTTCTGTTTCTTCCACTGCCGATTCACCTTCTTTTATCAGTCCTTCCATTCCATCACATTTTTTTGCCTGGGCTTTTTTTCCTAACATTTCGAATACCTGTTCCAGTCGGCTTACTTGTTCTTCTGTTTGGGCAATATGTTCCTCAATTGCATCCTGCAATTCCCCTGTAGTAGCAGCCTTATGCATTTTGGGAAGAGCCTTTGTCAGATGTTTTTCAGCCCAATAAATATCTTTCAACGCATCCATGAAAAATTTTTCTAACTGCGTATTTCCGGTAGCAGCGCCTGCGCTGGTCTTAGTGCCGTTTTTTGAAGTACGGCGTGCCGGGGATTTTGTTTGTGCCATAATTAAATTGTTTAGTACAAAAGTTTACAAATGCTATGCCATGCCCCGGAATATATTTTTGAACATTAACAGTGTAAAATCTTTCAAGGAAGAAGTGGCTCATCGGGGAAACGATGCCTGGTTCATGATCCGGCACCGGTAATGATGTCGACGGATGTTATTATCGCCGGCAGAGTGATTGGATCAACTGTTGATGCGCAGGATATTTTTTAGAAAGTGTTTCAGCGTCGGCTAATTCAAGGTCGGCGAAATCAAAACCCGGAGATACTGTGCAGCCAACCAGGCTGTAGTTACCACCGGGAGCAGTCCGGGCTCCAAACCAATTTCCTTTTTGTATTACGCAGCCTGGTAGAAAACATTGGTCAATGTCATTTCCCAGTAGGTGTTCAATTAATTGACCTTCCTTATTAAACTCATATACAATCAGCGGATCCCCGGCATAAAAATGCCAGAGCTCATCCGACTGAATCCGGTGAAGCGTTGAAAAATCCCGGGCTTCCAAAAGAAAATAAATATGCGTGCAAACAGAACGGTTGGTGGGGGTAAATAGTTCAGTTGACCGGTAAACCTCGCAATACCAACCGCCCTCGATATGTTTTTGTAAATGCAGGAATTGGATCCAGTCTTCGGCTTGGCTGAATTTCATCCGTTTAATTTTCTATATAGACTTTTCGTCCATTCAATGCAGTCAGGGAGTCCAGCACCCGGCTGGTGTCAGTAGACTGAGTAGGAAGCTGCATGACAATTTTGTATCGTATGGAATCCGCAGTTTCCAACTGTACATTCCACCGGTAAGTTTTCAATTTATTGAAACGATCAAAAGCTCTTTTCGGACCCGCGGTTTCCAGTACGAATTTGTAGTGACCGGCCGGAATAGGCACTTGAACCGGCTCAGGGTTAGCACTGTCTTTTTTTATGCTATCCATGATTGGAACGGCCACTGATTGAATGGGGATGTTTGCTGGCGTAGAATCCTGCCGGTTAACAGGTAATGCATTTTTTTTATAAACAATATAACCTCCCAGCACAGCCAGCCCCATACCTGCCAAGACCAGTAAAGCCATCACCGGTTTTCTCCACGCAGTCCGGGTCTTTTCTTTTTCAAGGAAAGGATGGTAGGTTTCAAATTTTTCTTCCGGTGACTGGGTAGCATTAGCTTCTTTCGACCCGCTGTCCTTTAGCTTTTCCGCAGAAAGTTCGCCAGCAGTGAAGTCGAATTGGCCTGAACGGATCTTGACCAGGCTTCCGATACCCTCCAGCAAAAAAGGCTTACCGATATTAAGAAACTGACGGATCAGCTCAAGATGGGAATTCAGGTCGGCCTCCGCCAGGGCTTTCATTTTCCCCGTTTGGCTGGAGATAAAACTTACCAGCTCTGGTGATCCTTTTATTGAGGGATTATTTTGGAAATGAATTCCGCCCGCAGCCGGGTTCTTTTGCTGTTTAACATCTTCACTATCAATACTAACTGAGGAATCGAGCATAAAACTGCCGATACCTGTCAAGTCAAGTCTTTTATGGCTGTAAAGGAATTGGGCAAGAAGAGGTGCAAGCTTCAAGGTGTTGGATTTTAGTATCACAATATAAATATTTTGATTGGCTGTTGCAAGGGGTATAGCAGCGATCTCTATTTTTGCGGGATTATGCTGAATGTGGAGGAAAAGCAATTCGTTGTCTATTGGAAAGAAAACCGCTTAAAACGTAAAAAAATCTTGAGGCAACTGGCCCTGGGTCTTCCGCTGGCCGTTTTGATGGTTGTGGCGATTTTTGTCAATTTTTTTTCCAGCTGGTATAAAAGAGCGGAAATGGTGCGAAATGAAATGACGCAGAAAAACGATGCCTCACTGATCCTGGTATTGGTTGTCGCGGCCTTACTGATAACGGTCTTTATTATCATTTTCAGCGTCAGGCATAAATGGGATATCAATGAGCAGCGTTACCGGGAGTTGGTGGCCCGGGAAGACCAGCCCTGAATTTTCCACGGATGCAGCGATATGGACCCGAATACTGTCATAGCAATCGATTCATTATTCTAATACGTAAACATTCATGAGAAACAATTTTGCCATTATTATTTTCAGTGCATTTGTATTTATTTTTTCCGGTTGTTTAAAAGGATCAAATCCGGCACCCTGTACCAATAAAACACCCCAATCTGAGGCCGCAGCCATCGAGGCCTACGCCACTGCCAAGGGTTATAGTATGTCGGCACATAGCAGTGGTTTGTATTACCAGATTGTAGATCCCGGCGCGGGTGCAGTTCCCCTTCCCACATCTAAAGTCTTTGTAACCTATGTAGGCCGGTTGATTTCTTCTGATGCTGTATTTGATCAGCAAAATAATTCCACTTTAACAGGCTGGGTTTTGGAAACCTTGATTCCCGGTTGGCAGTTGGGATTACCCCTGATCGCTGAAGGTGGCACTATCAGGCTGATTGTACCTTCTGCTTTGGCTTATGGATGTAGTGGAAGAGCGGTAATTCCAGGGGATGCTGCCTTGTTTTTTGAAATAGAACTGGTAGATGTCCAGTAAATTTTAGCCTTCACTATCTGCTTGCTTACCCCGGTCCCGGCTTAGTCGGGACGGGGTTTTTACTTTACATTTGGTCAAAACTCAAACGATTGTCACACGAAGCCATTTCTGTTTTTGATATGTTGAAAATAGGGGTGGGGCCCTCCAGCTCCCATACCCTGGGGCCCTGGAGAGCCGCCCAGCGTTTTTTGCAATCGGTTACTTCGCAGCGCAATATTCATGAAATTACTGATGTAAGAATTTTGCTTTATGGTTCCCTGGCAAAAACGGGTAAAGGCCATGGCACCGATATAGCGGTACAATTGGGTTTAAGCGGGGATGACCCGGTAACCTTTGCCGTCGACAATATTGCCGCCAAGATTCGTGATATCGCCCAAATGAAAAAACTTCTGTTGGCGGGTATACATGAAATTCCCTTCGATCCCTCAGATGATATCGAATTCCTGATTACAGAAAGCCTGCCTTATCATCCCAATGCACTGACCTTTTTAGCAACGTTTAAAAGCGGTGAACCGATCGCCGAAACCTATTATTCAATTGGCGGTGGATTTGTAAAAAAGGAAAATGAAGAGCAAACATTGTCAGAACAGGTGCAATTACCTTTTCCCATCAATACTGCCAATGATCTTTTACACTGGTGTATGAAAACCGGCATGGCCATTCATGAGTTGGTGATGGAAAATGAAAGCGCCTGGCGCTCCGAACAGGAAACCCGGGAGGGCATGCGAAAAATATGGGAAGTTATGAGTGAATGCATGTTCCGGGGTTGTCATACAGAGGGACATTTACCGGGGGGGTTAAATGTAAAACGAAGGGCAGCAGGATTAAATAAAAAATTGCTGGGGGCTGCCGTGTATACGGATATCCCGGGTTGGATGGAAAATATAGGGGCGGGCGGTAACGATTTCAAATATATCCTGGATTGGGTCAGCTGTTTTGCTTTGGCCGTTAACGAAGAAAATGCATCTTTTGGACGCGTGGTGACGGCTCCTACGAATGGGGCAGCCGGCGTAATTCCGGCAGTGCTGCAGTACTATGTTGTATTCTGTGATGGTAATAATGAAGAAAAAATAACCCGCTTTTTACTCACTGCTGCTGAGATTGGGAGCATATTTAAAAAGGGGGCAACGATATCAGCCGCTATGGGGGGATGCCAGGCTGAAATTGGCGTCTCTTCGGCCATGGCTGCAGCTGCGCTTACTGAATCCATGGGTGGAACTCAACGGCAGGCAATGATGGCTGCCGAAATTGCCATGGAACATCACCTGGGATTGACCTGTGACCCGATCGCTGGTTTGGTACAGGTACCCTGTATTGAAAGAAATACGATGGGAGCTATCAAAGCCATTACCGCATCCCAGTTGGCGATGCAAAGCAGCCCGGATTTTGCCAAAGTTTCATTGGATGCTGTTATCAAAACCATGTGGGATACTGCCCGCGACATGGATTTCAAATACAAAGAAACCGCTGACGGAGGGTTGGCAGTAAATGTCCCCCTCAGTTTGCCGGAATGCTGAAATTAAATTGAATGGATAATGCCGGGATAAAAACTGGTTCATCCGAAATAGCCCTGTCCCCACAATACCACTATTAGCAGGATCAATATCGAGGCCATGAGAAATAGGAAGGTTTTGCTGCGATGACGTCGGTAATACATATTTCACAGGTTTGTTTTGCGTTTTCTTAGCGAACCAGGCAAAAGATTATAAAAAAAACATTTACAGCAATGAGTAAACCCACGAAGATTCTGAATCCTGTCGAACGGTCTTTAGTAGATATTTCCTGCTGTAAAATTTCATCAACACGTTCCTTGATCGATTTGGTACTGATTTCCATGGTTAACCAATTGAGTAAAGCAAAACTATATAGCAATTATGAAGCCATAAGGAGAGTTCAATCATTAAGCTCCCATGAAAATTGTAAACAGGTTTCTGTGTAGATGTTATTCCACATTTATAAAATGACAAACGACCGGAAAATGTGGAAGAAGGGATAAAGAAAAATGCAGAAATTTTACAGAAAGTATATCACAGGGCCATCGGGGATTCGCTGTAGTCCTGGATTACATTGTAAAGGGTTCCTCTTTCCACTGGTTTTCTTTTTGCCTGTTTGATCAGTGTAACCAGTTGCGTGGTGGTCATGGATGGATGTTGTTCCTCGGAACCGGCCATGCTGTAAATTTTCGTCGTATCATCTATAGTTCCATCAATATCATTTACGCCAAACGCCAGGGAGAGTTGGGCATTTTGCCGCCCCAGCATGGGCCAGTAGGCTTTGATATGTGGAAAATTGTCCATGTAGATCCTGGCCACTGCATACATTTTCATGTCTTCCACCAGGCTGCTTTCAGTAACATGGCTCATGTCATTGTCCTGGTTGCGGAATTTAAGGGGAATAAACGTATTAAAGCCCCCGGTTTTATCCTGCAGCTCACGGAGCCTTTGCATGTGATCAATACGATGATGGAATTTTTCGATGTGGCCATATAATAAAGTGGCGTTACTATGCATGCCCACTTGATGAGCTGCTTCATGAATCGCCAGCCATCCAGCTGCATCCACTTTGTCGGCACAGATTTGTTCACGGATCTCGGGATGGAAGATCTCGGCACCGCCGCCCGGCAATGAATCAAGACCGGCATCATGCAGGTATTTCATTCCCTCGGCGTTTGACATTTTTGCTTTCCGGAACATATAATCCAGTTCTACGGCAGTAAAACCTTTGATATGAAGTGAAGGCCGGTGAATTTTTATTTTCCGGAGTAATTCGGCAAAGAATTCCAGGTTCATTTTCGGGTGTACGCCACCGACTATATGCACTTCCGTCACCGGTTGATCGTCATAGCTTTTTACAATATCCAGCATTTGCTGCATGGAAAGTTCCCATCCTTTATCCCGGTGAGCATAGAGCCGGGAATAAGAACAGAAATTGCAGCTGAATACACAGACATTGGTAGGCTCTATATGGAAGTTCCGGTTAAAATAGGTTGTATCGCCATGGAGTTTTTCCCTGATAAAATTGGCCAGTGAACCCACAAAACCGAGACTGGCGTTTTCAAAAAGAAAAAGGCCTTCTTCTTCATTAATTCGTTCCCCGCTTTTTACTTTTTGGGCTATATGGTTCAACTCTGCAGAGAAGAGATCACCGGCAGTTGCAACAGGGATATTGATCATTTGGCAAAGTTAAGGACGGGAGGTGACAAAATGCGGAGGTCATTATCCTGGCCAACTGCCCGCAGAACCTGGAATCCAATAAATTAAAATTCCTATCTTCCCTTTTTATACCCTTTCATTCTTAACCGGTGAAATAAACTGCTATGAGTATCAAGTTCCGCCTGACCATCATGAATTTCCTGGAATTTTTTGTATGGGGAGCCTGGCTGATCTCGATGAGCCAGTACATGTTTAATGTTTTGAATTTTACGGGTGTCCAGGTTGGCAGTGTTTATGGTACCATGGGCCTGGCTTCTTTGTTTGCACCGGCCCTGCTGGGTATAGTTGCCGACAGGTGGGTGAATGCCGAGCGATTGCTGGGAATCTGCCATATAATTGGCGCGGGTTTATTATTCTGGGCATCAACTGTAACTGACTATCCTACTTTTTATTTCATCATGCTTTTGAATTCTATTGTTTTCATGCCTACCATTGCATTGAACAATACGGTTTCTTATATTATTCTGGAAGGGAGAGGATTCAATATCGTCAAAGATTTTCCGCCCATCCGTGTTTGGGGGACGATTGGTTTTATTTGTGCCATGTGGATGGTAGATCTTGCCGGTTGGACGAAGAGCCCTTTCCAGCTTTATATCAGTTCTGCCGCGGGTTTAGTACTGGGGATCTATGCTTTTACCATGCCTGCCTGCCCACCCGCAAAGAAAGTAGTCTCCAAAAGTCTGGTCGCGTCACTGGGGCTGGATGCCTTTGTACTTTTTAAGCGAAGGACCATGCTGGTCTTTTTTCTTTTTGCTATGTTATTGGGGGCGGCCCTGCAGATCACCAATGCATACGGAGGTGCTTTCCTGGACGATTTTACCAAGGCCTATCCTGATTCTTTTGGTGTAAAACATCCTAATCTTTTATTGTCCATTTCCCAGATTTCAGAAACATTATTCATCCTGACCATTCCATTTTTTCTGCAGCGCTTTGGCATCAAGAAGGTGATGCTGATGAGCATTTTTGCATGGGTATTACGATTTGGACTTTTTGGCCTGGGGAATCCTGGTCCAGGATTGTACCTGCTTGTATTGTCAATGATCGTGTATGGGATGGCTTTTGATTTTTTCAATATCTCCGGTTCTTTATTCGTGGAAAAAGAAGCAGACATGAAAATCCGGGCCAGCGCCCAGGGTTTATTCATGATGATGACAAATGGCATAGGGGCTTATCTGGGTACGCTTATCAGCGGGCAGGTAGTGGATTATTTTACTGAAAACGGTGTAAAAGACTGGCAAAACATCTGGTTAAGTTTTGCCGGATATGCATTGGTGCTCGGTATCCTTTTCCCATTTGTGTTTAAATATAAACACGATCCTACAATTGAGGTAAAGCCACATCACTAAGTTATGGCTATGGATGAGTTGCAAAAAATAAAGCCCTGCATGAGCAAGGCTTTTCACAAATAATTTTCGCAACGAAGTAGATTATATATGCGCTTCAATCTTCTTGACGAAATTTCCTTTGGGCTGGGCACCTACTAATTTGTCCACTACCTGGCCGCCTTTAATAAAAAGTATAGCGGGGATAGAAGTGATGCCATAGTTCATGGATACCTGTGGATTGTTGTCGACATTTACTTTACCGATATTCACTTTGCCATCATATTCCTTTGACAATTCTTCAATCACCGGACCGATCGCACGGCAGGGACCGCACCATTCTGCCCAAAAGTCCACCACAGTCAATTTATCAGAAGAAAGGACATCCGTTTGAAAGTTGGAATCATTAAATTCTTTAGCCATTGTTTTATATTTAAATTTTTGTTGTTTGAACGTTATTACGGTCAAAGGACTGCAAATTTAAGTCCGATAGTAATAACATGCAGGGATGACACAAAGTTGTGTAAAATTTGGCGTCCCGGTGGATAAGTTGACAGCTTTGGCGGCCATTTGTCAAATGAACGACAAATCTCTCCTTATCAAGTCTTTAACATTTGATTAGTTGCATACGATCTGTACATCCAGCTCGGGTTTTTCCTGGAGAAAGCGGATCATTTCATCATTCATTTCAAATCCGCTATTCGTATTGACCAGGCTTATTTTCCATTTATTCCTTCCATCCGCCAGGATGAAACGAAGGGAGGCCTGGCCCGGGAAATTTTTCATATTCTTTTCTACGAAACCGATCATATCCTCGCTCAGGTCCTTTGGGTTGACCTGGATATTTACCTGGCGCGTAAGATTTCGTTTCAGCGTTTCGGCCAGGGATACCTGTTGGACTTTGAATTCAAATTCAGATTTATTGTATCGCTGTTTCAGGAAACCTGTGAGATATACCGTGCTGCCTTGTTGCAAATACGGCGATAGTTTGAGGTAATCTTCACTAAAGAGGGGGAATTCCATTTTTCCACTGTAATCTTCAATGGTATAAATTCCGAACTTATTACCACTCCTGGCAACCCTGTGCTGTACATCGGCAACCAATCCGATTAAACGGAATATTCTCCCGGGATTAGGTTGTATATGCACCGAATCTTTAAATTCATTAAAATCAGCGATGGGGGTAATTCCATAATGCTGGATCTCGAAGCGGTAATTATCCAGCGGGTGTCCGCTCAGGAACATACCGGTTACATCTTTTTCATGATCGAGTTGGGTCGTAAGCGACCAGGGTTCACAAGCAGGCAAACGAGGCGGGGGAATCTCCATACTAATAGGTAATTCCCCGAATAAGGTGTGGGCCGTAGTTGCGTTTTGAGCCGTGACGATCTGCCCGTATTTGATCATCCTTTCCAGGCCTGTTGTGGTTTCTCCTTCGGGAACGGAGAAATACTGGGCACGGTGATGTTCGGTAAAACAATCAAAGCTCCCGGCATAGGCCAGGCTTTCCAGCGTTTTTTTGTTTACGGCCCGCTGGTTGATCCGCCTGATAAAATCATAGATGCTGGGATAAGGTCCCCCTTTTTGCCTTTCGGCAATAATGCTCTCTACGGCGGCTTCGCCTACGCCCTTTAACCCACCCAGGCCAAAGCGGATCTCACCCTTATCATTGACCGCAAATCCTTTGAGTGATTCATTAATATCGGGCCCCAGCACTTTTATTCCCATGCGCTTGCATTCTTCCATAAAGAATGTGATCTTTTCAATGGCGCCGGCATTATTCAGCACTGCTGCCATATACTCTGCGGGATAATGTGATTTTAGATAGGCTGTCTGGTAAGCCACATAAGCATAACAGGTAGAATGGGATTTGTTGAAAGCATACTGGGCAAAGGCTTCCCAGTCAGTCCAGATCTTTTCCAGTCTTTCTTCCGGCAGAAATTTTTCCTTAGCGCCTGCTATAAACTGGGCCTTCATTTTATCCAGTACCGATTTCTGTTTTTTGCCCATGGCTTTACGCAACACATCCGCATCACCTTTGCTGAAGCCGGCGAGTTTTTGGGCCAGCAACATTACCTGTTCCTGGTAAACGGTAATACCATAAGTCTCTTCCAGGTATTCCTGCATTTCAGGCAGGTCATACGTAATGGGTTCACGACCATGCTTGCGGTCAATATAATTAGGTATATAGGCAATGGGGCCGGGACGGTACAAAGCGTTCATGGCGATCAGGTCGCCAAACTTATCGGGTTTTAATTCCCGCAGGTATTTCTGCATGCCGGGACTTTCAAACTGGAATGTACCGATCGTCGCTCCATGCTGGTAGAGTTCAAAAGTTTTTTTATCATCCAGGGGAATCGTGTCGATATCTATTTCGATCCCGTGATTTTGTTTGATCAGCTGCAGGGCATTTTTGATAATGGTAAGGGTCTTCAACCCAAGGAAGTCCATTTTAATAACACCTGCTTCTTCGATCACGTTGCCTTCTATCTGGGTAACCCAAAGCGGTGAGTCTTTGGCGATCGCCACGGGGATCAAATCAGTGAGATCCCTGGGTGCAATAATGATCCCGGCAGCATGTATTCCCGTATTCCGGACCGAACCTTCCAGGCGCTCTGCTTCATGCAGGACTTTACTGGCCGGCAGGTTTTCCTGGTTATAGATCTCTCTCAGCTTTTTTACCAGTTCCAAATCATCGGAACCCAGGCCTTCTTTTTCTTCCAATGATTTTTCGCCTTCTTTGCTTCGTAACGGTGCATGCAATACCCGTTTCAATTCAATGCCTGGCCTTTCGGGTACGAGTTTGGCTAAGGCATTTGATTCCGGTAAGGGGAGATCGAGCACCCGGGCTACATCTTTGATACTCATTTTGGCGGCCATGGTACCATAGGTGATAATCTGTGCTACCTGGTTTTTTCCATATTTATCCACCACATAATCGATCACTTTCTGGCGCCCTTCATCATCAAAATCGGTATCGATATCGGGCATGGATTTCCGGTCGGGGTTCAGGAATCGTTCAAACAGTAAATTGTACTTGATGGGATCAATATTGGTAATGCCCGTGCAATACGCTACAACAGAACCGGCTGCCGATCCTCTGCCCGGACCGATAAATACACCGATCTCCCGGCCAGCCCTGATAAAATCACTCACGATCAGGAAATAGCCAGCAAAACCCATGGTCCTGATCGTAAACAATTCAAACCGGATGCGCTCATCGATCTCCGGCGTTATTTCCGAATAACGCTTTTTTGAGCCCTCCCAGGTCAGGTGTTCCAGGTATTCATCCTGGGAAGAAAATTCCCTGGGTACCTGGAAAAAAGGAAGAAGTATTTCTCTTTTTAAATTCAACAGGTCAACCTTATCAACAATTTCATTCGTGTTGTCAATGGCCTGGGGCAGGTCACTGAACAACTTGCTCATTTCCGCTGTGGTCTTAAAATAAAACTGGTCATTAGGAAACGCGAAGCGTTTGTCTTTAACACTCACATCATCATCAGCAAATTCCCGGAAAGCGGGCGTTGCCACTTTTTCACCGGTATTGATACAGAGCAAAATATCGTGAGCATTGAAATCGCTTTGTTCTACATAATGCGAATCATTACTGGCAATCACTTTGACGCCATATTTCCGGGCCAGTTTTAATAATACCTGGTTAACCTTTTCCTGCTCAGGTAAGCCATGCCTCTGCAGCTCCACATAAAAGTCCTGCTGGAAAATATTCAGCCACCATTTAAACTCATTTTCCCCCTCTTCCTCACCTTTTTTTAAGATGGCCTGGGGTACAGAAGCACCCAGGCAACAGGTGGTGGCAATCAGGCCTTCGTGGTATTGAACAATCAATTCTTTATCAATGCGGGGGTATTTACTGTACAGGCCTTCTATAAACCCCAACGAGGTGAGTTTTACCAGGTTTTTATATCCCTGTTCGTTTTTGGCCAGCAGGATCTGGTGGTGGCGCTGGTCCTTCAGTTCTTTGGTAAAAGTTTTCTGGTGCCTGTTACCTGTAATATAGAATTCGCAGCCAACAATGGGCTTCACTTTTACATTCCCGTTCTCATCCTTGTGTTTATAGGCTTCTGCTACGAAATCAAAAACCCCGAACATATTGCCATGATCGGAAATCGCCAGTGCCGGCATACCGTCGGCCAGGGCTTTTTTGTAAAGATTTTGAATGGATGCCGCACCGTCTAAAAGTGAGTACTGGGTATGAACGTGTAAATGGGAGAATTTCATGGCCATAGAGTAAAATGGGTCAGGTGCTTGCGGCAAATTTCCGATTGTTTGATGATCAAAAAAACAGTGTTTATTAGTTGTTGATTATATATTCCTCCAGTTATGGGTATTTAAATGTAGAAATTGGACCATAGAGCAGAAAACAAATGACCAAAATTCACATACTGTTAGTATTTTAAGTCCTTTAGAGCCAGCGGCTTAACTCCTGAGCAATTAAATACGGGAAGATTCGTTTATGGTTGTAGAAATTTTTACGCAAAAAGCCTTTTCTTTGCGACACCTGCTCAGGCAGGGTCGAGAACCAAAACGAAGAAATCATCCTGAAAAATCCGAGTAATGGTTAAAAACACCCTTCCATTAGTAGCTATCCTTTTTTTCCTTGCCAGCTGCTCAAGTCTAAAACCGCTGGGTTTCACCGCCAATAAGCAGGTAATCACAGCGCCGGAAAATGACCAGGCTCAAACTAATAAGTCAGGTAAAAAGCAGGTCCAGTTTCTGGATGATATTTCTGTAACTCCCTCATCAACAGTTGCTACACAACATCAAACCACAGAAGAATCCAAGACCAGGAAAAACACAAGGCAGGAAACGGCTCCAGCGGCAGGTTTGTTTGGCGATCGTTCCGCTGCCGTCGAAAAGGCCAGCAGCCTGCAACTCAAATATTCAATATTACTGAACACTGAGGTCGAGCAATTAAACAATCATCTTTTACTGGAAAATATAGACGCCTGGTACGGTACCCGTTACCGGCTGGGTGGAACCACAAAAAAAGGAGTGGATTGTTCCGCATTGGTTCAATCGATATTCCTGGGGGCTTATGCTGTCTCTTTGCCCCGAACGGCCCGTGAGCAATACAGGTTTTCCCGCCGGATCTCCAGGACCGATCTAAAGGAAGGCGACCTCCTGTTTTTTAATACTACCGGCGGAATCTCCCATGTAGGCATCTATCTCCAGAATAATAAATTCGTCCATGCTTCTGCTTCCCAGGGTGTCACAGTAAGTGATATGTTCGATCCATATTATCTCAGACGCTTTATTGGCGCCGGCAGGGTGGATGAAAAACAGCAGGGTTTTTCCTCCAACTAAACATTGATCATCCCAGCCTTTTACGGATAGATTTTAGCACCGGTTGAATATCCGGAGAGAGTTTAAATAAAATAGCTCCACCGCCATAGAGCAGTATAAATACAAGGCTACGGACCACCAGGGCTCCAAAACCATGCATATTCCGGAAAAGGAAATAACAGGTAACAAAACAGGCTCCGGCCAGTAATATGGTATATAGGGATTGAATACTGAAAGGGTTGAACCGGAATTTTCTCCACAGGAATATGATCCGGATAAGGTTATAAATAGAGATGGAGATCAGGTTGGCCATAGCCGGTCCTACAATGTCAAATTCACGGGTCAATAGGTAAGTTAGGGGTAACATCAGGGCCAGCAAAATAATGCCACTGAGGAATTCAAATTTCCAATGGGTGGAAGTGCCAATGATCTGTGAGTTCACACCCGTTCCCATATCTACTACCCGGGTCAGCCCGAGTAATAAAAAAACATAAAAACCATTCAGGTAGGTTTCTTTCAGTTCGAAGGTATTCACTGCGTCAAGGAAATTGAGCGCGATGAGTAAGTAGATGCCGCAGGAAAAAAGGAGTTGGTTGATGGAGGACCTTTCATAAATGCGCTGGATCAGGGCCCTGTTCTTATCTTTCCATGCCTTTGATAAATGTGCAATTGAAGCGGCCACAATCCCTCGTTGCGGGGCCTGTATCAGGCTGGCTATATTTTGTGCTACTGAATAAACTGCCAGTTTTACCAGGGCATTGTCCAGCACCGAAGCGATCACCAGAGAATCGAATACCTGTGATAAGGTTAGTATAAGTGAGCCTGCATAGATAAAAGAACATAATCGCAGGATGGATTTGAGAAAGCGCCGGCTAACCTTGCTTATTTTGAAAGTAAAGTGAAGCTTTTTCGTTACCAGCAGGTAAATTAAAAGGGTTATAGCAATAAAGGGATAACTAAAAGAGAATAGTTTAATAAACAGGTCAAAATCGCTGATAACACCCGTGATAAAAAGTACAATCAACACCGTAGTGAATAAACGCCACTGCACTTCTTTGAGATAATTGGTCAGGATGGATTTATGATGTTGCCAGGCCAGCGCTTCCAGGACAGTGTAGACCATAAAGCCAAATCCCAATACGAAAATCCAGTTATAATAAGTAACCACCTCGGGTGCATTGGCGCTGTATTTCCGGGTAACCAGGTCTTTGAAAATAATACCCGCAATTACTACAATTATAAATCCAATGGTGCTGATGAGCAGGGCCCAGCTTGCCTGGTCATTTGCTTTGTCCGGTAAATGTTCCTTGTAATAAGGATA
>DASUMO010000219.1:0-5881 GCA_036277695.1 Chitinophagaceae bacterium | reverse complement strand
GCCTTGATAGAAGGATCAAAGCAGCCCAAAATAATGATGAGTGGCATTATCTTGCTACGACACTCAATGAATTACTGGATCGCCTGAAAGAGAGTTTCGAATTGCAGCGCCGGTTTGTTTCGAACGCATCACATGAACTATCGACACCTTTAACGCTGATTTCCAGCCAGCTTGAAATTTCGCTCCAGCGGAAGCGGACAGAGGAAGAATACCGGCATGCGATGCAAACGGTTTTGCAGGATGTTCAGCATATGAGTAGCCTTGTGCAAACTCTCCTCAAATTTGCAACTGCTTCCGGTAATTCGGGTGGATTAAGTATAGATCTTATCCGAATCGATGAGGTATTAATGAGATTACCCGCTGAAATGAAAAAGAAAGATAAGAGGAATTCTGTAACGCTGCACTTTAATGACCTCCCAGAAGACGAGAATTCTTTATTAGTCCTGGGAAACGAGGAACTGGTATTTACCGCAATCAGTAATATCGTTGCGAATGCCTGTAAATACTCGGCTGATCACCACGCAAAAATCTCTTTAATCCGAAAGAGCAACCATTTTGTCATAGAAGTTATTGATAAAGGTATCGGTATTGATGAAAAAGAAATTGAAAACATCTTCCAGCCTTTTTACCGTGCGGGGGAAACTAACGCGGTGGGCGGATTTGGTTTGGGGCTCTCACTTGCCAGCCGTATTATTAAGCTGCACAAAGGAGCGATTACTGTAAAGTCCGTTTGGGGAGAAGGTTCTACTTTTATTACCAGGATTCCAGCGGCTCACTAATGTCATTTTAATTTATCATTAATCTCCTGATAATCCCCGGGACCGAGTTTCGCATTTTCATAAAAGGCCAAAATCACTGACAAATTATGGAATCTTTCTGGGATACAGTTTTTTGGGACAATTCTATTAAGGATTGGCTGACAACTTTCGCGATCATATTTCTGATCGTAACAGGGCTGAGGCTTCTTCAAACCGTGGTTTTAAAACGGATAAAGCGACTTGCTGATAGATCAAATTCAACGGTCGATGATTTTGTAGTGAAATTGTTACAGCGGAATGTTATGCCCCTGCTGTACGTTGCCGCAGTATTTGTGAGTTTGGGGTATCTCCAACTATCGCCTTTGGTGGTAATGATACTTAGGACTGTCTTTTTTGTGTTTGTGGTGTTTTTTGTAATCCGTTGTATTTCGGATTTGGTCTCTTATATCTTCCTTCGCTTTACTGGAAGAGGCGGAGAGAAAATGAAGCAGGCTAAAGGAATTTTACTAATTATCAGGATTTTTCTCTGGGTTGTAGGTGTCGTATTCCTTTTGGATAATCTCGGTTATAACATTACGACTCTCGTTGCTGGCCTGGGCATCGGGGGAATTGCAATTGCACTGGCAGCGCAGGCAGTATTGGCTGACCTTTTCAGTTACCTGGTCATCTTTTTTGACAAGCCGTTTGAGACAGGTGATTTTATTATGGTAGGAGATAAGTCAGGAGTCGTTGAATACATTGGAATTAAAACAACCCGGCTTCGCACCCTCGGGGGTGAACAGCTGATTATGTCGAACACCGATCTGACTAATTCCAGGGTGCAGAATTTTAAACGAATGGCAAAGAGAAGAGTACTGATAACGATAGGGGTTACCTATGAAACCTGCGCGGAAAAATTAAAAAATATTCCTTCGTTAGTCCAGGAAATTGTTGCAGAGCAGGCACAGGTCGTTTTTGACAGGGCGCATTTTTCGGGTTTTGGGGATTTCAGTTTGAATTTTGAAATCGTGTATTATGTATTAACAGACGATTACTTACAATATATGGACAGCCAGCAGGAATTCTGCCTGAAGTTGTACGATCGTTTTGAACAAGAGCATATTGACTTCGCCTATCCTACCCAAAAAATACTATTGACATGAGCTTAAAAGTCTTTTTTTCCTTGTATTTTCCGGATTCTAAGGTCCCGGGATTTTGTTAATATTAGGAGAGCTGGATTTAACTGAAAAACATTCTGGTGAATTACCCCAATAGATGTTTTATTATTTTTTGTTATCACAAGATTGCAGCAACTCTGCTGCCAACGACGTAAGATTGCTGCAAGTATAATCGGGTTGCGGAGCCAGGGGATATAGTAACTGGTTCGGGAGGGAAAGATATGCTGTCTGCATTCCTGCATTTTTAGCTCCTGCTATATCCCAGCCATGTGCAGAAGTTAGAAGTATTTCCTCAGGGGGAGTTTGCAATTTTTTTGCCGCCCAGAGGTATACTTCTTTTGCCGGTTTATATTTTCTTACCTCCTCTGCACTGATCACCAATTCAAAGTAAGAAATCAGGCCAGTTCTTTCCATTCTGTTGATGACAATTTGAGCAGGTGAATTGGTAAGGGCAGCGATCCTGTATTGTTGTTCATAGAGTTCAGTGAGGCCGGTCTGGACGTTCTCTTTTAACGGTAAATGTTTCATCAACTCCAGAATCGTGTTAACCTCATCATTATGCATTTCGGTTTTGAAGTGATAGGATGTCATTCGCAATGTCGCTTCGGCTATGGATTGAAAATCGTGAAAAGACGAGCTACAGTTATCGGCAAAGCTATACTGCATAAATAATTCGAACCATAATACATATCCCCGTTTGCTTTTCATCAGGAGGTTGACCTTTCTTTCGATTTCACTCATATCGAGGATAGTTTCATATACATCCAGCAGTATAATTTTAGGATGGGTGACATTTTTACTCGGTGTAATATTTGTCATGTTAATAGGCAGGGTTTGTATAATATTACCTGTAGAAATATTAAAAGTAAGTCATTTAGCCGTCATCGGACTGAACTGTATAATTTGAAGAATCTTGTAAATCCAAGTATATGAGTTTGAATATTAATGAATTGTCAACGGAGCAGTTGTCTGTAGATGATTACCAGCAGTTGCTATCAGTCATGAAAGCATCTTACCCGGGCTGGACTGGTAATTATTGGAGTCTGACTGCTATCAATAACCTGATCCAAAAGTTCCCAGCCGGGCAGATCGTCATGAAAGCGAATGGAAAAGTAATAGGATGTGCTCTTTCGATCATTGTGAACTATGATCGGTTTGATGACAATCATACTTATAAACAGATAACAGGTGATTATACATTTACTACACATGATCCTGGCGGCGATGTCTTATACGGTATTGAGGTTTTTATTCACCCGGAATTCCGGGGTCTTAGGATGGGCCGGCGACTTTATGATGCTCGCAAGGCGCTTTGCGAACAACTAAACTTGAAGGCGATCATTTTTGGAGGTAGAATCCCCAATTATCATAACTACGCTCAGGAGCTTAGTCCGAAGGAGTATATTTTTAAAGTGAAAACAAAGGAAATTTATGACCCGGTGCTTAGTTTCCAGCTTTCAAATGATTTTCATGTAAAAAAGGTACTGAAGGGGTATATGCCCGATGATACAGAGAGTAAAGAGTACGCTACCTTACTGCAATGGGATAACATTTATTATTCCGCCCCCGCAAATAGATCCTTTACACCTACCAGTTATATACGGCTGGGATTGATACAATGGCAGATGCGGCCATATAAGGACCTGGAAGAATTATTTTTACAGGTTGAATATTTCGTTGATGCTGTTTCCGGTTATAAGAGTGATTTTGCACTTTTCCCCGAATTATTTAATGGACCGTTATTGGCCCAGTATAACCATTTGGGAGAAGCAGATGCCATGCGGGCTATTGCCCGGTTTACCCCTGAGATTCGTGATAGGTTTTTATACCTTGCAATCAAGTATAATGTTAATATAATTACGGGAAGTTTGCCCAGCATGGAGGAAAACATGTTGAAGAATGTGGGTTATCTGTGCCATCGAAATGGGAAACTCGATAAATATGAAAAGATACATATCACTCCAGATGAGGCCAGCTATTGGGGTATGCAAGGCGGATCTATCCTGAAGGCCTATGATACCGATGCCGGTAAGGTGGCCGTACTAATTTGTTATGATGTTGAGTTTCCGGAACTAGCCCGGTTATTGTCCGAACAGGGTGTCCAGGTGTTATTTGTACCTTTCCTGACAGACACGCAAAACTCATATATGAGGGTCCGTTGCTGTGCTCAGGCAAGAGCCATTGAAAACGAATGTTATGTGGCGATTTCAGGTAGCGTCGGGAATTTGCCAAAGGTGGAGAACATGGATATTCAGTATTCCCAAGCCGTCGTTTTCACTCCCTGCGATTATGCTTTTCCTTTTAACGGAATAAAAAGTGAAGCCACGCCTAATTCAGAAATGGTTCTGATATCCGATGTTGATCTATCGTTATTGGATGAGCTCCATTCCTATGGGAGCGTACGTAACCTGAAAGATCGCCGCACGGATGTATACAGCTTAAATTATCTGGGAGGTTTTCGAGTCTCCACCAGCCCGCCTGATAGCCCAACATAAGAGAATAAATGACCTTTTTGACAATAAACATACGACGAGTCCTCCCAAAATATTCTTCTACATCATTGCACTAATAGGGAGGAGACTCGTCTGGCAAGATAAAATGGTTGCTGTTGGTGCTCCCTTGACTCCGCAAGATTAAGCCCGCTGACACTTTCCGGGAAACACCAACAACGGCGGAAAAATGCATCAAATTGCATCGTTGCACGAGCTGGGAAGAGACTCGTGTGGCAAGAGCTTAATTGTAAAGCATATTCACGAAGCAGGACATAAAAAAAGACCCTGAATAAAATCAAAGTCTTCGTGATCCCGCTGGGATCCCCGCTGTTGGCGGGGTAAACTTCTCACCCAGTTTTTTGCAATGCAAAAAAAACCCGGTGCATTTGCACCGGGTTTGGTCTCACTTCGTGATCCCGCTGGGACTCGAACCCAGGGCCCCAACATTAAAAGTGTTGTGCTCTACCAACTGAGCTACGAGATCTCATCCACCTGGTTTAGCGAGGGTGGAACGCTTCCCTGGCCTTACGGTTTTGGGAGTGCAAAAATACGGGTACGGGGGTTTCAGTCCAAAACTTTTTCGCTCAACTATTTACCTGATCTTCCTGCTCTTTCGGGCTATTTATTTCAGGTATATCGGGGCTACTAATTAGGCGACCGAAGAACGAAATCAACCCTTCTTTTTTCCGGACCCGTTCCGCAAACAGAATTCCCAGGACTATACCTGTGAACAGCAGCAGGATAGACCCAAAAACATTTTCCTTTTTAGCGGAATAAAGTAACCAGGCCGGGATTCCCATTATTATCACCGGCACAATAAAGCACCAGACCCAATAAACACAACTGACAATAAATAAAAAAATCTTCATCGTTTACCAGTTTCAAGCAAACTGACCAGTTGCCTGATCATTTCTTCCTGTTCGCGGGTTTGGCCATGTTCCGCCTCCACGTTCACATAACTTTTATTTCGCTGGCCATAATAAACACTGAGCGATCCATCATCCCGGGCTTTATCGTTTTGCTGCAATACCGTATTATACCCGGCTTTTAATTGCCGGTAAAGACTGCTGTCTGTGGTAAAGAAAAAATTGTCAGGATCCTGCCCTTTTTTACGGCTGGCTTCTTCCACATCCATTGCATTTTCTCCGCCCGGGTAATAGCTATTTATTGATAATCTTCCCTCGTCATTATTGTGCAAGGCAACCAGCGTAACCGCTGCTTTCGGTATTTTATCCAGTATAAACTGGCCAAAGCCAAGTACCGTTTCGACTATTTCCACGGAGCTATGAGTACTGTTTTTTTCGAGGCTGGCAGCAGCCCCCTTTTTTGTAAACATCCGGTTGGGATCGAAGCGGTATTGACGGCTGTTTTTTTCAAAACTTACCAGGCGCTCCCTTTTATTCTCAATACTGATCAGGATCCCCCCGCTTTTTTCCAATACCCTTTTGGCTGCATCTACGGAAGTAGTTTCATC
>DASUMO010000218.1:0-2223 GCA_036277695.1 Chitinophagaceae bacterium | reverse complement strand
AACGGTACCGATGCCCTGCAGATTGCGATGATGGCGCTCGGATTGGAGCCTGGTGATGAAGTGATCACTCCTTCATTTACCTATATCGCTACTACTGAGGTTATCGCCTTACTCAAACTGACTCCGGTTTTCGTGGAAGTGGATAATAGGACCTTTTGCCTGGATCCGGTAGCGCTTGAAAAAGCTATCACGCCGAAAACCAAAGCCATTGTTCCTGTGCATTTATATGGACAGGCAGCACCCATGGAAGAAATCATGGCTATTGCTGCCAGGCATAAGCTCTTTGTGATTGAAGATAATGCCCAGGCTATCGGGGCCGATTACCTGTTTACTGATGGGACTAAAAAGAAAACCGGCACAATCGGTCATATCGGAACGACTTCCTTTTATCCCTCCAAAAACCTGGGAGCATTTGGAGATGGGGGTGCCATTTTTACCAACGACGATGAACTCGCTGTGAAGATGCGAATGATCGCCAATCACGGTCAAAGTAAACAATACCTGCATGATATAGTAGGTTGCAATAGCAGGCTGGACAGCATACAGGCCGCCATCCTGGATATTAAACTGGACTACCTGGATGAATATGTAGCAGCCAGGCGAAAAGCTGCTGATTATTATGACCGGGCATTTGCAGACAATACCCGCATTACCACTCCTTACCGTGCCGCTTATTCCTATCATGTTTTTCACCAGTACACAATCTTGCTGGAGGGTGCAGACCGTAACGGGTTAAAGGAATTCCTGGCCGGGCATAAGATCCCGGCGATGATCTATTATCCTGTACCGGGGCATAAGCAAAAAATGTTTGCCCGGTTCAATACGGCTTCATTATCCATGCCAGTTACCGACTGGCTGACGGAAAGAGTTATCTCGCTGCCTATACATACCGAACTGGATGAAGAACAATTGGAATTTATCAGCACTAAAGTGACAGAATATATAAACAATTAGATCCATGAAAATTGCAGTCGTAGGAACAGGTTATGTTGGGTTGGTTACTGGTACTTGTTTTGCCGAAACCGGCAATATTGTGACCTGTATTGATGTCGATAAAACCAAGGTCAAAAAGCTGAAGGAAGGAGAGATCACGATTTATGAACCGGGTCTTGAAAAATTATTTCTGCGCAATCTGAAGGAAGAACGTTTATTTTTTACTACGGACCTGTCCGAAGGGATAAAAGAGGCACAGATTATTTTCCTGGCATTACCCACTCCGCCGGGCGAAAATGGGTCGGCCGATCTCCAGTATGTTTTGGGCGTAGCCCGGGACCTGGGCAAACTGATCAGCCCCGGTGATTACAAAGTAATCGTGGATAAAAGCACGGTACCTGTCGGGACAGCGGAAAAAGTGAAAGCTGCTATTTTGAACAGTGCACCGGCGGGATTTAACCTGGATCAAGCTTTTGACGTGGTCAGCAATCCTGAATTTTTACGCGAAGGAGTAGCCGTAGATGATTTTATGAAACCCGACCGGGTGGTGATTGGCACGGATTCTGAACGAGCCCGTAAGATCTTGAACGATCTCTATGCACCATTTGTACGCCAGGGCAACCCCGTCATTTTTATGGATGAACGCTCTGCCGAATTGACCAAATATGCGGCCAATTCATTTCTCGCTACCAAGATATCTTTCATGAATGAAATTGCCCGGCTTTGTGAAAAGCTGGGAGCAGACGTAGATATGGTGCGCCGCGGAATCGGGAGTGATGAAAGGATCGGGAAGCGATTTCTTTTCCCTGGCATTGGTTATGGAGGGAGTTGTTTCCCCAAGGATGTGAAGGCGCTTGTGCAGTCTTCCTCTGAAGTGAATTATGAATTCGCCATCCTCAATGCCGTGATGAAGGTCAATGAGGAACAGAAACTTTACCTGCTGCCGGGCATAAAAAAATATTTCAACGGTAACTTAAAGGGAAAACGGTTTGCTTTATGGGGGCTTGCCTTCAAACCCAATACGGATGATATCCGCGCAGCACCGGCATTGGATATCATTGAAGCGCTGACCAGGGAGGGTGCCAGTGTTAGTGCCTTTGACCCGGAAGCAACTAAAAATGTAAAAAGCTTTTTGGGAGATAAAATAGAGTATGCCGTTAGCCAATATGAGGCATTGAAAGACGCAGATGCCCTCATCATCGCTACAGAATGGAATGAATTCCGCACACCGGATTTTTCGAAGATCAGCGGGCTACTGAAAAACAAGGCTATCTTCGACGGGCGAAATTT
>DASUMO010000217.1:0-11558 GCA_036277695.1 Chitinophagaceae bacterium | reverse complement strand
CCGCTTCCCACGACAAATTGAACCTGCAGGCTCCTTCCCATGAAACTGAATGGATGCTTACCGGTCTTTCCACTGTGCTGATTCTAGTTACCGTACTGTTGGCATGGAACAAGTTCAGCAAAAAACCCGATACGGCCGATGCGCTGGGATTTGGAAAGGTTTTACAAAACAAATGGTATGTCGATGAATTATACGATGCTGTTATTGTGAATCCCCTGCATAAGCTGGGTGGATTTCTCAAAACAGTTATAGATAGTTCTGTAGTGGATGGTATCGTGAACGGGGTAGGGAAGGCAGTCAATTATGGAAGCCGGCAACTGCGCTTGCTGCAAAGCGGGCAGGTGGGCAGCTATGTGTTACTGATGGTATTGAGTATGCTAATCATCATTGCCCTGCAGTTCTTTTTGAGAAAATAGGTTGGAAATAAACGCTCCGCGAAGCCGGATAAAAATAATATGGTTCCTGTTTTATTGATAATGATTCCTTTGATTACCGGGTTGGTTAGTTTCTTCATTCGTGATGAAAAGCTGGCCAGGACCTGGGCCCTGGTTTCCTCCCTGGGTACACTGGCGGTTTCGCTGCTTGGGTTAACATTGTTGAAAGATGCATCAGACCTGGCCTATAAAACCGAATGGATGCAAACGGTGGGCAGCAGTTTTTCTGTAAAACTGGACGGCATGGGGCAATTGCTTTGTTTGCTGAATGCCGTTGCCTATCCACTGGTCTTTATCGGCACCTGGCATAGTAACTATAAGCAGGTTAATCAATTTTTTGGGTTGATGTTGCTGGCACAGGCCGGCATGATGGGCGTATTCCTGGCCATGGATGCGCTTTTGTTTTATTTTTTCTGGGAACTGGCCCTGGTCCCCATGTATTTCTTGTGTTCAAAATGGGGCGGTGAAAAAAGGATCCGGATCACATTCAAGTTTTTTATCTATACGTTTGTCGGTTCGTTGCTCATGCTGATTGGCATTCTTTATATCCAGTCAAGAACGGCCGGGCAATCATTTGACATCACGGCTTTTTATAATGCCGGTTTAAGTCCGGCTTCACAAGGCTGGATCTTTTGGCTTTTCTTCCTGGCTTTTGCCATCAAGATGCCGGTTTTTCCTTTTCATACCTGGCAACCGGATACCTATGAACAGGCGCCTACCAGCACGACCATGATACTTAGCGGTGTCATGGTAAAAATGGGTCTGCTGGGTTTGCTGCGCTGGTTATTACCCCTCTTGCCTTCCGGCGCTTTTCAATGGAGTGATTTTGTACCACCGCTGGCCCTGGCCGGCTTAATCTATGCATCATTGATCGCTATCCGGCAGGATGATATCAAGCGCCTGCTAGCCTATTCTTCTATTGCACATATCGGGCTGATGTGCGCTGCGGTTTTCACCTTTAATAAATATGGCTTGCAGGGTGTGATGATCCAGCTCTTCAATCATGGAGTCAATATCATCGGGCTTTGGATACTGGTCGAAATAATTGAAAGAAAGTATGGTACCCGGAAAATGTCCGAACTGGGCGGGCTGGCGCAACAGGCACCGGCTATGGCGATTTTCTTTGTCGTCATTTCCCTGGCCAATATTGCCCTGCCATTGACCAATGCATTTGTAGGAGAGTTTTTAATGTTCAATGGCCTTCTGAATATAAAATCGCAATACTATCTCTGGTTTACAGTTATGGCGGGCATTGGAATCATTTTGAGTGCCGTTTATACACTGAATATGATCCGGCGTATTTTCTATGGAGAAAAGGTTGCAGTTGCTAACCCGGGCGGTGACCTGCGCCTGAATGAAAAACTGGCCCTGGGGATTATTGTGATATTGATCTTTTGGCTGGGAATTTACCCGCAGGGCATGCTGAATATTACCGAGCAGTTATCACAAGAGATCGTCAATAAGATGGATTCAATTAGTTTACCAGCAAAGTAACAGGGACAGATAATTATGAATGCATTAATTCTTTCGGCTGTTTTGGGAGTTGTCATGATGTTCGGCGGTATCATGCTGAAACAAAAAGCGGCAGTGCGCGGGCTGGCCATTGCAGGTATGCTGATTCTGCTGGTAACGAATATCATGGAAACTTATGGCACTTCATTTTTTTCCATCAACACCGATGGCATGATGCGGTTTGACCGCTTTGCCCTGTTTTTTAATTCGATCGTCTTTGCCACAACCTTCCTGTATTTTCTTCTTTCAGCAAAAGACATGGAGAAAGTAGGTGTTAATTACGGGGAGTATTTTGCGCTCATATTTTTTATTCTTTGCGGCATCATTCTTACTTCTTCTTTCAGCTCCATGCTGATCCTTTTCCTCGGTATCGAGATCATTTCGATCCCGCTTTATATCTTAACAGGCAGCGATAAAAGAAACCTGAAAAGCAATGAAGCCTCGCTAAAGTATTTCCTGCTCGGGTCTTTTTCAACCGGGCTCATGCTCATGGGGATTGCCTTGTGGTATGGCGCCAAAGGAACTTTTAGTACAGAAGGATCAGCATTACTGGAGGTAAAACCTTCGGCGCTGCTGGTGGCAGGCATGATTCTCCTGCTTTTTTCGATGGCCTTCAAGGTTTCGGCTGCACCTTTTCATTTCTGGACCCCGGATGTGTATGACGGGGCGCCTACGGTATTTACGTCCTTTATGGCCACGATTGTAAAAGCGGCTGTATTTATTGGGTTCATCCGCTTATTTGATGAGGCATTCGGCAGCCTGAAAGGGCAGTGGCAGCTTTGGATTGCCGTGATCACTGCCACCACTTTATTCATTGGCAATATAACTGCTGTTTTCCAGCAAAGCGTAAAACGAATGCTGGCCTATTCCAGTATCGCCCAGGCAGGATTCATGCTTTTATCGCTCTATGCCATGAATACGGTGGCAAAAGAAGGTTTATTGCTCTATGCAGCCGCCTATAGCCTGGCTACCATTGGCATTTTCGCCGTGCTGGCTAAAATGCCCGATTATACTTTTGAAGGATTTAATGGACTGGCAAAAAAAGAACCCCTGATGGCCGGCACGGTAACAGTATTCCTTTTATCATTAGCCGGTATTCCGCTCACAGCAGGCTTTCTCGCTAAGTTCTATATGCTAAAAGCGACCCTGGCAGCTTCTTCACAGGGATTCTGGCTGGCCATTTTTGCCATCCTGATGGCGGCGGTCAGCGTTTATTATTATTTCCGGGTAATTCAGGCCATGTATTTCAAGGAAGGCGATGAGAAGACAGTTCTTGCCAGCAGCGGGGTCTTCCGCACTACACTTTTATTTATTGCTGCCCTGGTCATCCTCCTGGGCATCTTCCCGGGTTTGTTGCTAACCTGGTTTTATTTTTAGGCATTTGCATTAGGTTAAACGGCTGTATCTTTTTTTGAAAGGCCATGTTTTAGCCGCTCAAACTTCCCTAATACAGTAACTTTAAGTCCGCTAGTTAAACAAATAACTTCCTGATGAACTTTCGTGATGTTTTGGCACTGGCTTTCCGCACTGTTCGCAGTAATAAATTACGTACGGGCCTGACTGTTGCGATCATCGCTTTCGGGATCATGGCATTGGTAGGTATCATTACGGCGATCAAGGCCATGAACCAGAAGTTTACCGAAAGTTTTTCCACGATGGGCGCCAATGCCTTTACCATCCGGTTTAAAGAAAGAAATATTCGTTTCGGCGGTGGTAATAATTCCAATCTCAGACTTTCAAAAAAAAGCGCCCGGAAAGAAAAAAAATCCAACCTCGACAAGCGGATTACAATCGATGAAGCGGAGCTTTTCACAGCCCGTTACCAGTTTCCTTCGGTAAAAAGTATTTCTATTTTTAGTGGCCGGAACAATATTGTTTCTTATGAAAACAGGAAAACAAGTCCCAATGTTACCATGTTTGGGGGAGATGAAAATTACCTGCAGCTAAATGGGTTTTCCATTTCCTATGGCCGTAACCTGAATCCAATGGATGTCAGGACAGCCCGCAATGTGTGCCTGCTCGGTTATGATGTGGCCAAAAAATTATTTCCCTCCGGTGTGGAGGGGGCTGTAAATACAGTGATCCGCGTCAATAATATTCCTTACCGGGTGCTGGGTGTTTTGGAAAGCCGCGGATCCACATTTGGATTTAGCCGGGACAACCTGGTTATTGCCAGTTATACCAATATTCACCGGAATTTTCCCTCCGGTTATTCTTATGTAATGGCTGTGAAGACCGATGACCTGCTCAAAGTGAACGAAGCCATGGGCGAAGCAGAAGGGGCATTCCGTCCCATCCGGAAATTAAACACCACAGAGGAAAATAATTTTGTACTGGACCGCAGCGATAGTGTGGCGGAAAAAGCAATGAACAGCCTGGGTTTTCTGACCCTTTCTGCAACCGTTATCGGGTTTATCACCCTGGTAGGTGCAGCCATCGGTTTGATGAATATCATGCTGGTTTCCGTTTCGGAAAGGACCAGGGAAGTAGGTTTGGTAAAAGCAATTGGCGGGAAAAGCAAAATGGTCAGGCGGCAGTTTCTTGCAGAAGCCATTATCATCAGTTTAATGGGAGCTGTATTCGGGATCATGCTGGGTATCATGGTTGGCAACCTTTTTTCTATTGTTTTGAACACCGGCTTCGTGGTTCCCTGGAAATGGGTGGCTTACGGGATCATAATCTGCACCATTGTGGGTTTGCTGGCCGGACTTTACCCCGCCTTAAAGGCAGGCAGGTTAAACCCGATTGAAGCCCTGCGCTATGAATAAAAAAGCAGCAGATTCGGGCGTTTAGAGGTCATTCAATTCCGGGGCCTTTTTCTTATCAAATTATTTAGCAGAGACTTGGGACGTATGAAAAAATCCTTAACTTGAAGCCCTTTCTTACAAAAAGTACGGGACGGGGATTTTTTGTACAAAGTTTTTTATTAGAATTGTAGCTCCTAATTCCGGACTAAGTATTAACATTTAAAAAATAACATTAAAAATTAAGATCATGGCAGAGACTAAACCAACTGCATCAGTTAAGGCTACTTCGGTTCAACCAAAAAAGAGCAGCAATCTTATTTCCTGGGTTGCTCCTATTGTTTGTGTGCTCGCTGGGTATGCTATTTGGCGTTATATCATGGGAAACCCGGATGGATTCAATGCTCCTTCTTCCGAGGGATGGTTTTGGCCGGAACATAAAGGTCCAAAAGATGCCTTTCACCGGATCTATGAAGGTGGTATTATCGTGCCGCTTTTGATTGGTATGCTGCTGATGGTGATCGTCTTTTCTATTGAGCGTTTCCTGACGATCCGCAAAGCATTGGGAAATGGGTCTATTTCTGATTTTATCCGGAAAGTGCAGTACCACCTGGCCAACCGGAATGTAGATGCAGCATTGTCAGAGTGTGATAAGCAAAGAGGTTCGGTTGGTAATGTTATGAAAGCCGGTCTACGCCGTTATAAGGAAATGATCAATGAAGGTGGATTGACTACTGACCAGAAGGTAATTGCAATACAGAAAGAAGTGGAAGAGGCCACTGCCCTGGAATTGCCCATGCTCCAAAAAAACCTGGTATTCCTTTCCACCATTACTTCGGTTGGTACCCTGGTAGCCCTGCTGGGAACGGTAATCGGGATGATCAAATCCTTCGCCGCCCTGGGTGAATCCGGCGGTGGTTCTGATTCAAGCGCCCTGGCTGTGGGTATTTCCGAGGCCCTTTATAATACAGCCCTGGGTATCGGCACCTCCGCCCTGGCCCTGATCATGTATAATATCTTTACAACCAAGATCGATTCGATCACTTATGGAATTGATGAGTCAGGTTTTACGCTGACACAGAGCTTTGCTTCTCTTTATAAATAAATTGTGAATAGTATACCCGGGTGATATGGATTTTACCCAACTATTCATCTCATTCTTAAACTGAAGTACGCATGCCCAGTGTTAAAATACCGCGAAAAAGTACAGATACGGATATGACTCCCTTCGTGGACATAGCCTTCCTGATCCTGTCCTTTTTCATTATGGCGACTAAATTCAAACCGGCAGAACCGGTACCGGTGGAAACACCTCATTCTGTTTCCTCTGACATATTGAAGGAAGAAAATGCCCTCCTGATCACCATTGATGGGGAAAGCAGGGTTTTTGTAAATCTTTCCTCACCCAAAGGGGGGTCAGAAAAGTTACTGAGAGTAATAGAAGGAATTAATGCAAGCCGTAGCCTGAACCTGACCCCGGCACAAAAACAGGCTTTCACCAAAGCCGAAATCATCGGGGTTCCTTTCGCCAGCCTGGGTGGGTTCCTGAATCTCTCTCCTTCCGAACAGAAAGATTTCAAGGCACCAGGCATACCCGTTATGGATTCGCTGAACAATGAGATGGTTTGGTGGATCGCTGAAACGAAGAAAGCTTTTGCAGGGGAAAAACTGCTTTATATGATCAAAGGAGATAATAAATCAAAATACCCGGCATTTGAAGCAGTGATCAATGCCCTTCGACGTAACGAGGAATTCAAGTACAATCTCATTACTTCCCGTGAAGAAGCTCCGGCTGGTACTGAGCTGTACCGGGAAAGAAACAAGTAAACGATAATCTAAAAGCCTAAAATCTTTTTATTATGGCAAGTATAGATACCGGTGGTGGCGATAGTGGCCACAAGAAAGGACCAGGGGTGAAAAAAGCCAAAAAGCTATCTACCCGCGTGGACATGACCCCCATGGTGGACCTGGGATTCTTGCTGATCACCTTCTTCATTTTCACGGCAACCATGAGTTCCCCGACCACAATGGACCTCAATATGCCAAAGGAAACCGAGAAGCAGGATGAGCAAACTGAAGTTAAACAATCCGGTGCCCTGACTATCATGCTCAGCAAAGATGATAAGGTATATTTTTATGAAGGGGAATTAGCACCGGATGGTTCCAATTTTAAATCAGGAACCTTCAAAACGATCCGGGACGAGATCATCAAAAAGCGCAAAAGCGTGATAGCCAGCCATGCCCATGATAGGAGCTGCGAAAAAATCCAGCAAAGGGCCAAAGAAAAAGACCCCAAGTCGGATTGGCAGAACGCCTGCAAGGACAGGGATTTCGTGGTGGTGATCAAACCTACAGAGGATGCTACCTATAAAAATGCGGTGGATATCCTGGACGAGATGACAATCAACGCTGTAAAGCGATTTGCCGTGGTGAAGATCTCCGATACGGAAAAAGACCTGGTGAAGGCTACTGAAGGAGCCGGGGGGATAAAATAAGCCCGTTTTTTGTATGGAAAATAGTCTTGAAAAGCATCAAATTCTAAATAATACCAAATAATGGAAGCCAACAAAATATTATCAGCCGATATTCTTGACCTGGTCTTCGAGGGCAGGAACAAGGATTATGGGGCCTATGAGTTGCGGAAGACCTATAACAAGCGCATTATTGGTGCCCTGGTCATTACCGCTTCAATAGCCCTGCTGGCCCTGTTGGGATCTGTACTCGCCAGCACTTTTAAAGGCAAGGAAGAAAAGCTGGACATCAAGGAAGTAACAATCCAGGATCTGAAACAGGAGGAGGAGAAAAAGGAATTACCCCCGCCCCCTCCGCCCAAACCACCAGATCCGCCCAAGATCGAAATGAAACAATTTACCCCGCCCAAGATCGTGAAGGATGAGGAAGTACAGGAACCACCTCCTGAGCAGGAAGAATTGAAGGAGACCAAGATCGATGTGATCAGCCAGGAAGGTATCAAGGATGAAGGTATTGTAACCCCGGTTGAAATTGACCAGGGAAAGCAGGTGATTGAAGAAAAGAAAGAGGAAGACGAGAACAAGATCTTTGAAAAAGTGGAGATCGAAGCCTCTTTCAAAGGTGGTGAATCAGCCTGGAGAAAATACCTGGAAAGAAACCTGAACGCCAATACACCCGTGGATAATGGTGCCGCTGAAGGAACCTATACCGTTTGGGTACAGTTTATCGTGGACAAAGAAGGGGCTATCAGTGATGTGAAAGCCCTGAGCAACCATGGTTATGGTATGGAAGAAGAAGCCGTGAAGGTAATCCGTAAAGGGCCAGCCTGGATCCCCGCGATTCAAAACGGCCGCGCCGTAAAAGCTTACCGTAAACAGCCGATCACATTCGTAGTAACAGGCGAATAATTCATTCGAAAATAATTTTTAAGTCCCCTGGTTTTACCGGGGGATTTTTTTTAGCCATGAGCTACGAGCTCTAAGCTTAATGTTCTTGGTTCGCAAGCTCGAAGCTAGAAGCCATTGTAGTCCGGTAAAAATGTAAACTGCAACGACCAAAGTAAGTTCTTTCATCGATGCCATGATCAATTTTATTAACCAGCCTACCGGCAGGCAGGCGCCATTTTTCCAAGGTTATTACCGCGTGCTTCAGCTCGCGGGCAACCAGCTTATAAGACTGCCTGGCTTTAGCCAAAATTAAGTTTAGGCTAAAGTCTTGTTCGATTGTAGTAATTCAGTTCTCCGGTAAAAAAGTAAACTGCTGAGACAAAGTAAGTTCTTTCATCGCCGCCCGGATCAACTTTATTAACCTGCCTACCGGCAGGCAGGCGCCATTTTTCCGAGGTTATTACCGCGTGCTTCAGCTCGCGGACAAGCTGCTTATAAAATTGCCTGGCTTCAGCCAAAATTAGGTTTAGGCTCAAGCCTGTTTGATTGTAGTACTCTGGGCCCCGGGCTGAAGCCCGGGGTAACTGCCCTATTTCCGCGGTCTTTACCCTGAAGATTAACTGAAGAATAAACCGGGATTTCACTTTATTTTCTGGTGCACTAAAATCATCGATAAGAAATCGCTAAAAAAGACTCCCTCTTTACAGGTTTCCGGACAAGACTGGCTAGAAGCTCGCACCTGCCTTACGGCAGGCAGGGCTCGCAGCTACACTAGCAGCTTTTCTCTACATTTGAACCAATGAATAAACTTTCTGGTTGGGATGATACCATTGTAGCCCTGGCGACCCCGCCCGGCATCGGGGCCATCGGGGTGATCAGGATCAGTGGCCCAAAGGCTTTTACTATTATCAATGAGCTATTCCCTTCCAAAGATCTTGCACAACAAGCTTCCCATACATTGCATATAGGGTTTCTGAAAAATGGGGATACGGTATTGGACGAGGCGGTGGTATCGCTTTACAAGGCACCCCGTTCCTATACCGGTGAAGATGTAATAGAAATCAGCTGTCACGGTTCACCCTGGGTTCAGCAGCAGGTCATCAATGCCTGCCTGGAAAAAGGGGCCCGCCTGGCCAGGCCGGGTGAATTTACCCAGCGGGCTTTTCTCCACGGCAAATTAGACCTGGCCCAGGCCGAAGCTGTAGCTGACCTGATCGCCAGCAATACAGCCGCTTCGCAGAAAGCTGCGCTGCATACCATGCGCGGCGGGTTTTCCGATCAATTAAAGGCTTTGCGGGAGCGCATGATCCGTTTTTCTGCGCTGATCGAACTGGAACTGGATTTTTCACAGGAGGACGTGGAGTTCGCGGATCGCAAACAGTTTTATGAATTAGTCGGGGAAATGAAAACCGTAGTCACTCAACTCACCGCTTCGTTTCAATTGGGAAATGTGATCAAGAACGGGGTCAGCGTGGCCATCATCGGCAAACCCAATGCAGGTAAATCCACTTTGCTGAATACATTGCTGAATGAGAACCGGGCCATCGTAAGCGAGATACCCGGCACTACGCGCGATACGATCGAGGAAATAATCAATATTGATGGCATCCTTTTCCGGCTGATTGATACAGCCGGCATCCGCGAACATACGTCAGATGTGATTGAAAGCGCCGGCATGCAGCGCAGCAGGGACAAGATGCAGCAGGCGGACCTGGTCCTGTATTTATTTGACGCAGGGGAGGAGAAGTTGGAGGTAGGAGGTAAGAAGTCGGAATTGGATGCAATGGGGTTAAACTACCTTTTAGTGGCGAATAAAATTGATAATGTTGGAGAGGATGAGTCCCGTTCCAAATTTGGAGATTATGATAAGGTGGTTTTCATATCAGCCAAACAGAACCTGCACATAGAAACACTGAAAGAAAGAATGGTGGATGCTGTTTTACAGGGAAGGGTGCAAACGGAAAATACGATCGTCACCAATGCCCGCCATTATCATGCATTGAAGGAAGTGGAGAAATCCCTTGATGATATTAAATCCGGCCTCGATAACAAATTGCCGGGCGACCTGCTGGCCCTCGATATCCGCCGCTGCCTGCACTGGCTGGGTGAGATCACGGGTGAAGTGAGTAATGAGGATATGCTGGATTATATTTTTAGTAAGTTTTGTATTGGAAAGTAGACACTATTTCAACTCTTACCTCGCTTTATTCTTCCTTATCATTATCAGCGACTTATTAAAATCGGTTTTGGTCGCTCTACCACGGTTTACTACATTTTTACGACTTTTTTGTACCTCACACTTATCTCATTTTAATAACTTGTTAGATGTGTGCGTGAGGTCAAAATTTGGACAGACTATGGCAGCATCAGTCAGTCATTGGCAGTAAGGGGCATTATCAGTCCTTTTTGCCATTAAAATTTAGTGAGAATGAGTAGTAATATCAAGATCAAAAGGGTCTGTGAACACTGTCATACCGTGTTCATGGCCCGCACTACGCGGACAAGGTTTTGTTCGCACAAGTGCAACAGCAGGGCCTATAAAGCCCAGGAGCGAAATCAGAAATTACAGCAATCCCAGGCAGAGACAGATAATGTTCTCACCAGTCCTGCGCTACAGTCAGCTCCCCCAGGTCTTCCTAAAATCCTCATTACGGTAACTGAATTGTCGGCGTTGACCAACCTTAGCCACCGGACAATTTACAGGGTTATGAAGGATGAGAAATTTCCCAAAATGAAAGTGGGGAAGCGACTTCTTTTCAACAAGGAAGCCGTGATCAATTACATGAACTTCAAATATGGATGTGTATGAAAGCAAAGTTGAGGGAGAAAAAACAAAAGAGCGGGAATATCAGTTTATACATAGATTATTACCCGCCGGTATGGAATCCTGTAACCAAAGCTTATACCAGAAGGGAGTTTTTGAATCTTGTACTGTTCGGTAATCCCCAGACCAATTTTGAAAAACAACAGAACGCACTCAATACCGAACTGGCAGAGAAGATATTCCTGAAACGATTAAATGCCCTGGTTTTGGAGGAAAACAGGATATTCAATAAAGATATCCTGGAAGGAGATTTTTTCCTCTATGCAAATGATTTCATTCGTGCAAAGGAAAAGGAAGGTATTGATGTTGTTCATTATCATACCACGGTTAAGTACCTGCGCAAGTTCATTGGAGACCATTGCAGGTTCAGGCATATTACGGAGATTTTCCTGGGCAGGTTCAGGGACTTCCTGCTAACAACAGATTCGATCCGTTATCCGGAGCAAAGAAAGAAACTCGATAACAATTCGGCTTCCTCCTATTTCGACAAGATGTTGGGAATAGTGGAGAAAGCTTTTAAGGATAACATCCTGCCGGAAAACTTTATTCTTAAAGTTGATCGAATCAAAAACATTGAGGTTAAAAGAGAGGCGCTAGATATTGAGGAAATAGAGTTGCTGATCACCCACCGGCCCGATGACGACACTGTGTACCGGGCCTCGATGTTTTCCATTCTCACGGGATT
>DASUMO010000216.1:0-11629 GCA_036277695.1 Chitinophagaceae bacterium | reverse complement strand
GGCAGATTTGACATTGGAAACAAACAGGGCCATACTCCGCCCTCTTTCGGTGAATGATTATGATGATTTTTTAGCATTGGCCAAACAGGATGCGGATATGTGGGAATATTTTTCATTGAACCTGGCTGACGAAAAACAGCTGGGACGATGGTTTGAAATGGCTTTTGCCGAAAAAGCTGCTAATACCCGCCGTCCATTTACCATCATTGACAAACAAAGCGGCAAGGCAGGTGGCAGCAGCAGCCTGGGTAATATTTCCATCTATGACCTGCGCGCCGAAATCGGCTGGAGTTGGCTGGGTCCCGGTTTCCGCAGCACAGGCCTGAACCGGCATGCTAAATATGCCATGATGCGTTATGCATTTGATGAACTGGGTTTTGAAAGAATAGAATTCAAAACGGATGTACAGAATGCAAGGGCAAGACAGGGCCTGCGCAACGTGGGCGGCATCGAGGAAGGCATACTCCGCAGTCATATGAAAATGTGGAATAACCGCCGCCGCACGTCAATTTTTTACAGTGTATTAAGAGCGGAATGGCCGGGCCTAAAAGAAACCATCTTTAAAGGATTTGACTGATGAATGTCTTCAGGAATATTCTCGGAAAAATTTTCGCCGCCTGGGCTATCCTGGTCTTTGTGATCACGATGCTCCTGGTCTTTATCCCCTTTCTCATCACCGGGCTATGGAATGAACCCCGGCGTACCATCCTTTTTATCCGTTTATCAAGAATATGGATGAAAGTCTTCTTTGTACTCACGGGAGTGCGCAGGATTTTTAAGGGCAAAAAGAATTTTAAGAAAGGAGAAAACTATGTGGTGGTCTGCAATCACAATACGTTTATGGATATTCCGCTTTCCTCTCCCGGAATACCCGGTGGCAATAAAACAATCGCGAAAATTGAAATGGCCCGGATACCTTTGTTTGGATTGATTTACCAGCGGGGCAGTGTGCTGGTGGACCGCAAGAGCGACGAAAGCCGCAAAGCCAGTTATGTAAAAATGAAAGAAGTACTGGCCATGGGTCTGCATATGTGTATTTACCCCGAAGGTACCCGTAATAAAACCAATGAACCACTCCAACGATTTCATGACGGTGCTTTCCGGCTGGCTATTGAATCGGGGCATGCCGTTTTACCCGCTGTTATTTTTTACTCCCGGAAGGTATTACCGCCCGGCAAAGGTTTTTTCTTCTGGCCGCATAAAGTCGAGATGCATTTCCTTCCCCCGGTATACCCGAATGGACTCAGTACTGAGCAGTTGAAGAATAAAGTATTTAACATTATGAAGGAGCATTATGGGAAGGGAGTGGTGAGTGGTGAATTGTGATTCGTGAATGGTGAATAGCTCTAGCTGTTAGCCACAATCTTCAGTTTTTTGACTTTTGCATTTTGACTTTTGCATTTTTCCGTCCTCAGTAACTATTAAACGATCTTGTCCGGTTGATCCGTAAATCCTGCAGCACCGAAGCCTTGGGACTGATGCTGATATTGAAGAATCGGTATAAGCCAACGGGTGTAACGCTGATCGACATTTGCCAGCAATGCATTTCACGGGTGATAGCCATGGAAAAAGTTTGAATTTGCCTGGTATCAAAATCATAATAACCGTTCATGCTGAAATTCCATTTGGGAGTAAGGTTAAAGCCGCCGTTGAAACTGATATTCGAAGAGAAATCTTTTTCAAAACCTGTATAATCTGACTTGCGTCTTTCGGTAAAGTAGAGCGAATAGGAAAGGCTCACATTCCAGGGCACATTAAAGTCGACAAACTCCGAAGGATTCTGGCGGGCATATTCCAGTAAGCGCTGCTGGTCATCCCGCAATTCGGGACTATTCAGGTTTTCCCGGATCTGCTTTTGCTGCTCTTCTGCTTTTTTCGGATCCTTGGGTTTGCTTTGGAAAGAAGTGCTGACCGAAATACTTCCTGTAGTGATCCGGCCCGGTGAAAACTTGCCCCCGCTCCAGGCATATTTATTTATATCCCGGCCCAGCGTATCAGAGAGATAAGGGTTCAGCACTGCATTGGCGCTGATATTGATCTTTTCAAAAATGTTTGCCCGGAAATAGAGATTGAAGGGATCCAGTTTCAGGGAATCCCTAAGGAAATTATAGCCGGTAGAGAAACCATAGCCATCGATCAGGCGGATTTTTTTAATGGCATTCTCCCCGGAATCTTTACGGCTCCTCCATTTCATTTCTAAATTATTATCCAACTGGAAAGACATCCCTCCCGTTCTTCCTTCCGAATAGCCACTGTACAATGCCCCCTGGAATTCACTGAAACGTTCTGTCACACCAGGACGTACGGTATCGGTATAATAATGCCTGCGGGAGAGATCGGGTTTATAATTCAGGCTAAGAGAGGGTCGCATCACGTGGCGGATGGCAATGATGCGGGAATTTTTAAAAGTATAGGTACCGAATACCGCGGTGTTTAAACCAATGCTGAACTGCGTGGTATGATCAGTAAAAAATCCTTTGGTAATAATTGTATCCACTTTCTGTGTAGCAGTATTCCACTGGCGGCGGAATTTTTGTGCGATCCAGACCTGGGCATAAGAAACAGAGGGTGATACGACAAGAGCGCCATTAAAAAGCGCCGGTAATGATACAGTAATCGGCACATTGTGCTGGGCGCCCCATTGCAGGGTATCAATAAGATCCTTAAAGCGGAATGCGGTATCGTAAAAAGATACCTGGTTGCGGAAGGTCCCATTATAACCGATCCCCAGTTTTTCATACCATTTTGCCGCCCCCACAAATTCTTTCCGCTGGAAAGGATAAATCGTGCTCATGGTAAAACCCGCATCGGGTATGGTGACACTGATCAGCCGGGTGGCATTATTCTGGTTATGATTGGCACTCAGTGTTAAGTTAAAAGGTGAGTCCTTCCAGGTTTTTGAATAAGCGATCGAAGAACCTAGCTGGTTCTGGAAATTTCGCCGGGGATCATTTGGAATAAACTGGTTGTACTTGGTAGAGCCTGCATTCACATTCGCCGTAAAAGTTGTGCCGGGCCTGATGCGGGGGTCCACGCTATGATTCCAGGTAAGAAAATAGGATTTACTGCTGGAGTATTGGGGATCGCCTTTGAAATCCTGGCGGATATTCTGCACACTGAGGTTAAAAGCCCCTGAATAACGGTAACGCTTACGGTAAGTAGGCCGGGCATTCAGCCGCCAGCTGCCGTAGGAATAGAGATCACCGCGTAGTTCCAGGTCCCAGTAATCATTAAAAACTTTATAGTACCCCCCATTTACCAGGCCCACACCCATTTGCTCACTCACTTCCAGTGTGGGGGCAATCAGGCCGGAATGCCTTCCCTGGCTCAACGGAAAATATCCGAATGGCAGGTAAACCGGTACGGGAACGCCCTCAAATTCCGGGTGCGTGGGTCCGGATACCGCCAGCTTCTGGTTGATGACTTTAAGCCGGTTTGTTTTAAAGGCAAAATGCGGTTCATCCAGGTTACAAGTCGTAAACATGCCTTTCTTTACAAAGGTGGTGCTGGCATCCACTTTTTTGACTTGTTCACCGTGGACAAAAATTTCTCCCTGCTGTGTGATCGTATTCTTAGTTAAGCCTTTTTGCGTTTTGAAATTGAATCGAATTGTATCGCTGAAAAACTCATTCTCGCCCTGTTTGAAGTTGGCGTTTTCCAATACGATTCCCAGGCTGTCTTTGCTGTTAACGGCAGTGAGTACCTGTGTTTGCTGGTCCAATTCGACTTTAGGTGCTTTTAAAGTGATATCCTTATAGTCCGTTTGTGTCTTTCCATACAGGATGATCTTTTTTTCCTGTACCAATATCACAACGGAATCCTCGGCCTGGTATTTCACCGGCGCATCGAGCGTGTCTTTTGAAAGTTTTAATAAAAAAGTATCGGTGGTTTGTATGGTTTGCAACGAATCATTCAGGTTCACCCTCCTTGTAGTGTCCCGGCCGATGATTCGAAGTGCCGGCGGAGTATCAACCACGGGAGGTGTATCAACCAATACCCGATTTTGCGGTATAGGTTCCTGCGCGGTTGTTAAAGGACTGTCAAAGATGATAGGCTCCGTACCATTGGCTGCAGTTTTCCACGTTACTGTGCAAAATAACACGAGCATTAAGATGGTGCAGTAACTGTATTTTGGTCTAAATTTGCCCGAATGCTTCATACGGTAAGCAGCAAATGTATATCATAATCAATCCGAAGCCTATGAATGAGCCTAAACATTTTGTGAAGATTCCGATAACCTGAACCCCGGCCAACCGGTTAATTAAAAGCCATGATCAGAAGAACCCTCTTATTCTTTTTAGTAGCCGCATGCAGTATTGCACTGATTTCATTCTCCGGTGACGAACCTGCTCTTGCTCCCAAACAAAAAGTCATTCGCACCCTGATTGTGGATGCCGGTCATGGGAAGCAGGAAAATGGCGGTTACCACGGGGCCAAAGGTTCTTTCTCCTGGGAAGACCAGATTTGCCTGGCCGTGTCAAAGGAACTCGTGACCATGCTGAAAAAAGAATACCCGGAAATAAAAATTGTTGAAACCAGGCCTACCGAAAAATTTGTGGCCAATTACCGCCGCGCCGAGATTGCCAATGAAAACAAAGGTGATCTATTCCTTTGCATACATGTCAATTCTGCACCTGCCAAAAAACATTCCCAGCTTACGGGTTATAAAACGGTGACTTCTTATGTGGGTAAAGGGAAAAAGAAAAAGAAAATAACCAGGAAAGTTCCGCAATACAAAACATGGACCAGTCCCAACCCCGCCCGGGGAACCGAAACTTATATTTGGGGAGCCCATAAAAATGAAGATAAAGAAGTAGCGATGCGGGAAAACGCATTGATGATGGAAGAGGAAAATTACCGGGATAACTATGGTGATATTAATCCAAACTCACCCGAGTTTATCGCACTTTCTTTATTAAAGACCAAACAATATTTCAAACGCAGCGCTACCCTGGCTGGTTTTGTACAGGATGAATTTGCCAAAGTGGGCCGGGTGGACAGGGATGTAAGACAGCGGCCCGTCGGCATCTGGGTATTACAGGCTACGGCCATGCCCAGTATCCTGGTGGAAACGGGTTTTATTTCAAATCCCGAAGATGAAAGATACCTCAACAGCAAGGATGGTCAGCGTGAAATTGCCGAATGCATTACCAGGGCTGTAAAAAACTATATTGAATGGCTGGAAAAACCCCAGAATTTCGAGAATTATAATACGGGAATTCAGTCAAAATCCGGTCAAACCCAGGCATTTTTGGACAGGATAGATCAAAATGAGCAAAAAGGTTTATAATTTCACCGCTTTGATCAACAATACCTTTCATTTAACTGAACCCGCTCCGTAATGAAAAAAGTATTGCCGTCCTTGCTGTCCTTCTTCTTCCTGTTTGCCCTGTTACCCGTACAGGCCCAGGAAACTGCGCGAAAAAAAATCAGGACTATAGTTATTGATCCGGGCCATGGCGGCCAGGATCCCGGCGCCAAAGGCTTGATTTCCACGGAAGCTGATGTGAGCCTGGCAGTGTCGCTGAAGCTGGGCAAGGCCCTGGAAAAAGAATTCCCCGAAATAAAACAGGTATTTACCCGTACGGAAGATGTATTGCCGGGTAATAAGACCAATATTGACCAGGCACTTCGGTACCGGGCCGACCTGGCCAATTCATCGGGAGGAGATCTTTTTATTGCTGTCCACTGTAATTCGGCCGGTCGAAAACCGGGGGGATGGTATGCACAGCGTGTGGTTCGGTATGAAACCCGGACAAAGAAAGTAAGGGTAAAGAAAAAATGGGTTACTAAAAAATATAAGCATCCCATTTATGAAAATTATTGGGTGGAAAATCATGTAAAGGGAACAGAAACCTATATATGGGCAGTAAATAAGAATGATGCCAAGGTTAATTCCATGTCGCATACCGGGGATTACTATGGTGAGATCGATTCCACTTCTACCATCGAATTACCTGATCCTTCCGATCCTGCTGAAAAAGCAAGGATGCTGATCTATACGCTGAATTATTTTAGAAAAAGCCTGAACCTGGCATCGTTGATTGAAAAACATTTTGCTGAAGCCGGACGCGTGAGCCGCGGGGTTAAACAACGAAATGATAAGGGCATCTGGGTGCTGCAGGCAACGGGAATGCCCAGCATCCTTGTTGAGATCGGCTTTATCTCCAATAAAGAAGAAGAGGAATACCTGAACAGTGAAGAAGGGCAGAACACAATTGTCTCCAATATTGTAAGTGCCCTCCGCACCTATATTTACCAGGCCGAAGGCCGTGCCGCCGAAAAGGATGAAACCAAACCTTTTTGATAACTAAATTCCAGGAACCAAATTCCGGGAGCTAAATCCCAAGAACCAAATTCCAAGTTCCAAATAGCTCGCAGCTCGCAGCTCAAAGCTCGCAGCTTTAAAAATTATTACCTAATTTGGCGGCTATTATCCGGTAAATGTAAATTCATGAAGATCAGTAACGAAATGAAAGTAGGGCTGCTATCCTTTATAGCGCTGGTACTGCTCATTGTTGGCTTTAATTTCCTGAAAGGAAAGGATATTTTTAACCGCAGCAAGAAAATATATATGGTCTTTTTTGACCTCGGCGGCTTAACAAAATCCAATGAAGTAAAGATCAACGGATACGTGATCGGTAAAGTGTACGATCTGAATGCCAAGGATAAAAATGTGAGTGGCATTGTGGCCACCATTAATCTTTCAGAAGACGTGAATATCCCGGATAATTCTACTGCCGTCATTTCTTCCCCCCTGGTAGGTTCTTCCTATATTGATATTGAAAAAGGAAATTCCCAGAATTTCCTGAAACCGGGCGACACACTCAGCACAAGAATTGACAGCGGGCTTTTTGACGATGTGAAGTCACAGCTTACCCCTACCCTGGGCAAAGTGCGGGAAGGCATCGATTCCCTGAAATTGCTGCTGAGTAATGTGAACAAACTTTTCACGAATGAAAACCGGGCCAGCCTCCAGTATACATTGGCGAATCTTAGCCAGGCTACCCATAACCTGAATAAAATGCTGGATTCGGAGAATGGCGCCCTCTCCCGTTCATTGAATAATGTTAGCTCCATTACAGAAAACCTGAAAAACAATAATGATAGCATCAATGCCACGATCAGCAATGCCAGGAAGGCTACGGCAAAACTGGCCGAGCTCGAATTAAAACCCACCATCGACAGCCTGAATGCCACCATATCACAATTGAAATCAGTGGTGGCCAAGATCGACAGTAAAGAAGGCAGCCTGGGAGCATTGATCAACGACAGGCAGCTGTATAATAAGCTTGTTGATGCTGTACTCAGTGCCGAGATCCTGCTGGATGACCTGCGGACAAACCCCAAACGCTACGTTAATTTATCCGTCTTTGGCAGAAAGGATAAGAATGGCCCGCTAACTTCGCCTGCGAAAAAAGATACCCTGCCCGCCAGTGGTAACTGATGAATGAACTCATGAAATATTTTTACTGTCTTCTGCTGAGTATTTGTTTCTTTCCATTTTTGGCAGAAGCACAGGTTCCTGTGCTGGCACCTAAAACAACCACCACTACCGCGGATGATACCCTGGTAACGGTGGAAATTTTACAGGCACGCAAACTGGAGATGCGAAAGGTCAATGACTCAACCCAATTGCAGATTCTGGCCGGTAATGTAAAACTCAAACAGGGAACCACCTATTTTGATTGTGACAGCTGCGTGGTCAATAATGGCAATAACACATTTGAAGCCTGGGGCCGGGTTCATATCAATGATGCTGATACCACGGATGTCTATGCCAATCACCTTTTATACCTTACCCGGCGCAAGCTGGCCTACCTTGACGGAAATGTAAAACTGACCGACGGCAAAGGGACGTTGACCACTCCCGACCTGGAGTATGATGTAAATACCAAGATCGGTATTTATAAGAATGGCGGAAAGGTGGTGAATAAAAACACGGTGCTGACCAGTAAGGAAGGGTATTATTATTCCGACCTGAAAGACGTGTATTTCAAGAACAACGTGGTGCTCAAAGACCCGGCCTATGATCTTCGCACTGATTCCTTATTATATAATACCGAAACGGAAACAGCCAGGTTTATTGCAGAAACAGTAATTAAAGACAGCAGTGGCCGCACTATCGAGACCCGGGAAGGATTTTATAACCTGGAAACAGGACAGGCGGAATTTGGCAGGAGACCCAAGATCAGAGACGGTAAAATGACCATTGATGCCGATGAGGTTGCCTTTGATGATAAAAATGGGACCACCCAGGCACGGGGAAATGTGATCATTATAGATTCCGTACAAAATACCACCATTGTTGCAGGGGAAGTATTTCGCAATAATAAAACCGAAGCCATCATGGCAACCCGCAAGCCGCTGATGATCGTGAAGCAGGATAAAGATTCCATCTATATTACAGCTGATACATTGTTTACCGCCCGGCTCAGTGATCTCTATGGCCAAAAGGATACGCTCATTAAGGATACGGTAAAAGGGACTACGGTGGTCAGGGAAGAAAATGTAAGAGACAGTACAAACCGTTATTTTGAAGCATACCGCAATGTCAGGATTTTTTCTGATTCCATGCAGTCAGTCTGTGACAGCATGTTCTATTCTTTCCGCGATTCCGTGTTCAGGTTATATGACGATCCTATTGTGTGGGCCCAGGAAAGCCAGGTAACAGGTGATACCATTTTCCTTTTTACCAAAAACAAAAAAGCAGATCGCTTTGAGGTATTTGAAAAAAGTTTCCTGGTCAACCAAACTGACCCGGAAGTTTTCAACCAGGTCAAAGCCAGCCGTATGGATGGCTATTTTACCGACGGTAATGTGGATTCGGTAAGGGCCAAAGGTTTTGCGGCCTGTATTTATTATATACAGGATGATGACAGTGCTTACACAGGTATCAATGAATCTACCTGCGATATCATGGATATTTATTTCAGGAATAAAGAGCTGCAAAAAGTGATTTTCCGTAGCAGCGTAGCCGGCACGATCTGGCCTATCAGCCAAAAAAAACCTTCGGAAATGCGTTTACCCGGATTTCAATGGCAGGAAGCCCGGCGACCGAAGACCAAGTACGAGTTGTTTGAGTAATGTGATACTTAGTTTGAGGGAAATAGTTCTCGCAGATATCGCAGATTTTGGCAGAAACATACTTAACTGTTTTGAAAATTAATTCTCGCGGATGACGAGGATTTTGACTAGAATCTGCGCGATCTCCATTTTCATTAGTTTCTCTCTTTTTTGCATTTTGTTTAGACTTTATTGGCACAGTTTTGCGTTCCTTGCAAGACGGTTATATATTAACACATGTTCCCATCCCTTTCACTAAAATAAACTACCAATGAAAAAGGTTTTAGCCGCTTTCATTCTATTTGCGGCAATCAGCTTCGCCTATACGGCTTCGGCCCAGGATAACCCGCCGGCTGCCGGGTATAAAACAGCGATCGGCGTAAGGCTTAGCAGCGGGGCACCCATTGTGAACAATGCGGTTTCCATCAAACATTTCCTGAATCCCAAGCTCGCCATCGAAGGCCTGGTAAGCCTGGGCGATCCGCTATCTTTTGGCGGTTTGCTGGAGATTCACCAGCCTGTCGGTGTTTCCGGGATCAACTGGTATTATGGTGGTGGTGCCTACCTGGGTTTTGTAAAAACCTATGATGTAAATAAGAACAGAACCGGCACAGATCCGCATTTCGGTGCGCAGGGCGTGGTTGGCCTGGATTATAAATTTGCCAATATCCCCCTTAATCTTTCTTTAGACTGGAAACCCGAACTCAACCTGGTATCCGATATAAATTTCGAGCCGGCTGCAATTGGTTTCACTGCCCGGTTTACCTTTAATAATAAGAACGCAAGTACCACTGCCTCAGAATAGTAACGAATCTAAACTTCCTATATAATAACCTTAGTAACCCCTTTAACCAGGGGTTTCTTTTTGGCCTGTTTCCTCCTCAATTTTTCTCATCAGCATTGCGATTCCCGGGCTGATCTAGATAATCCACATTTTTCCCAAGTTTTACACAACTGCAAATTTTTTCGGGTTTCTGCGTTTTTGTGCGGGAATTTGACTTACTTTAGTTGCCGCTAAAATTAACGAATGCTTAAGAAAGAGAGACAGGCTTATATCCTACACCAGGTAAACCTGCACAATAAAGTACTTTCTTCCTCGCTTTGTCTCGATATTAATGTTTCTGAAGATACCATTCGCCGCGACCTGCAGGAACTGGCAGAGGAAGGAAAAGTGATCAAGGTACATGGGGGTGCATTATCACATTCTTTTAGCCAGGTGCATTTCCCCTCCAACGGAGTATACTCGCTTACCCAAAAAAAGAAAATAGCTCAAAAAGCAATCAGCCTTATCCAGAACGGTATGTTCGTGCTCACCAGTGGTGGCACTACCATCCTGGAAATGGCACGTTCCCTCCCGCCCCAACTGAAAGCAACTTTTATTTCAGGTGCCATCCCGGCCATACTGGAATACATGCATCATCCCAATATTGATGTGATCCTGATCGGTGACCGGATTTCCAAGAATGCCAAGATCACGGTTGGCACGGAAGCCATTGCCAAGATCCGTCAAATGCGGGCCGATATGTGTTTCCTGGGCACCAATGCCATCGATTTACAACATGGCATTACCGACAATGACTGGGAAGTGGTGCAATTAAAAAAAGCAATGATCGAATCCGCCCAAAAAGTTGTTTGTTTGGCGATCGCAGAAAAGATCAACACCTTCCAGCCTATCCAGATCGCTGAACTCGGAAAGATCGATATTCTTATTACTGAATTACCACCCGACGACCCGATTTTAAAGCCCTATGCAGACACTGGTATCAAGGTTTTGTAAATCCAAACAGGAAACTGCTTATTGTAAACTATATCAAAAAAAAACAGTTATGAGTAAAATTCTCCGTTTGATCGTTGCCTTTACGTTGCTGTTCTGTTTTCTTGGCCAGGGCTTGCTGGCGCAGGAAAGAACAGTCACGGGCACGGTTACATCCAGTGATGACGGTACTCCCATGCCGGGAGTAACGGTCACGAACACCAAAACGGGTAAACGAACCCAGACCAATGATGCAGGGTATTTTTCGATTTCCGCTGCACCCGGTCAACAGTTAACTTTTACGTTTGTCGGTTATGTTTTGCAAAGAGCCGATGTGCCGGCCACGGGCCTGGTGAATATCAGACTTGTTTCATCGGAGATGGAATTGGAAAATGTGGTAGTAACAGGTTATGGCCAAAAAAGAAATAAGCGGGAGCTCTCTTACCAGACCCCGACTGTAAAGGGAGAAGAACTGGCTTCCACCCGCCGGGATAATTTCCTGAATTCCCTGGCAGGGCGTGTGCCTGGTCTTACTGTAACGTCTACTTCCGGTTTGCCAGGTGCCAGTGCACAGATCATTCTCCGGGGTGCGACTTCTATCAGTGGTAACAATCAACCCCTATTTGTTGTAGACGGTGTGCCGGTTGACAACAGTGGCCTTAACCAGGAATCGCTTATCCCTGCCAGTAATACCAACGCGGTGGGATTTGCCAACCGTAACAGCGACTATACCAACCGTATCGCGGATATCAATCCCGAGGATATAGAAGAAGTGGTTATCCTGAAAGGTCCCGAAGCAACCGCTTTATA
>DASUMO010000215.1:0-19440 GCA_036277695.1 Chitinophagaceae bacterium | reverse complement strand
AGTGGGAATACTGGGCCGTTATAAAAATATCAATAACCCGCATGGCAACTCACCCATCGCGGACAATAATACCGAGTTTGTAAATGCCTTTACCCAATATCCGGATGCGGAAGAGCTGAACCGCGATAATACCCTGAACGAAGTAGAGGAGTATTTCCAGTATAAAGTGGATATCGACCGCAACATGATGGTGGGTACTAATTTTATCACTGATAAAAGAATTGTGCAGGTAACCCCACCCGATGGTTCTACCCGCAATGAAACCTGGTACCTGTTCCGAATTCCCATTTCACAATACCAGCTCAAAGTGGGCAATATCCCGGATTTCAAATCCATTCGGTTTATCCGCATGTTTGCCCATGGCTTCGAAGACTCTCTCGTCATGCGTTTTGGTAAACTGGAACTGGTAAGAAACCAATGGAGGAAGTTCCGTTACGAGATCGATACCACGGGTAATTATGTCAATCTTCCGCCCAACGATCCTACTACGGTGAATACTCTTGCTGTAAACCTGGAAGAGAATGATACCCGCCAGCCTATTCCTTATGTGATTCCCCCGGGCATTGAAAGGCAGCAACAGCTGAGCAATAATAACGTGCAGTTATTCCTGAATGAGCAGTCACTGAGCGTGCAGGTCAAAGACCTGGATTACCAGCAGGCACGTGGTGTGTTTAAAACCATGAACCTGGATATGCGCCAATATGGTAAACTCAGAATGTTTATCCATGCCGAAAACATTCAGGGTTGTGGCAGCACTGCCTTCGAGGATAATGAGCTGATGGGTATTATCCGCATCGGGAATGATTTTGCCGGCAATTATTACGAGATCAAGATACCGCTGAAGAAAACCGATTTCGGCGAAAGGGATAGTTTGAAAATATGGCCTGATGTCAATAACCTGGATTTTGACCTGAATGATTTAACCAAGCTCAAATCAAGACGAAACCGGGCCGGGGTTTCACCGTCGCAATATTATAGTGAAGCCGTAGGAACGGACGGAAGAAGATATGCCGTAATCGGTAACCCCAACCTCGGTGAAGTGAGGGGTATCATGCTGGCTGTTCAGAATGTAGTGGAGAAACCGATCTGTGCCGAGATATGGTTCAATGAACTCCGTTTTTCCAACCTGGATGAAAAAGGTGGTTGGGCTGCCCTGGGCCGTATGGATGTACGCCTTGCCGACCTGGGTACTTTTACCGTAGCAGGTACAGCCCGCAGCCAGGGATTTGGTACACTGGAACAAAGAGTGAATGAAAGAAGCCGGGAAGATATTTATACAATCGACGTATCTACAACTATCGATGCAGGCAAACTGATGCCGAAAAAACTGGGTATTCAGTTACCGGTGTATGCAGGCTTCAGTAAAGTCATCAGTACCCCGGAATATGATCCCTATGACCTGGATATTAAATTAAAGGATAAGCTGAAAGAAGCCGACGCTGCCAAGCAGGACTCGATTCGTAATGATGCCCAGGATATCACCACCATCAAAACCGTGAACCTGACCAATGTGCGGAAAATAAAAACAGATGGTAAAAAGCCGAAGATCTGGAGCGTCAGCAATTTTGATTTCAACTATTCCTTTATTGAAACCAAGCGGCACAACCCTTTAATTGAAAATGAACTGATGCGCCGGACCCGTGGGGCGATCGGGTATACTTATTCGCCGCAACCCAAATTCGTGGAGCCGTTCAAACGACTGATCAAATCCCGTTCTAAATGGCTGGCCCTGGTCCGTGATTTTAATTTTAACTATGCGCCATCGCAGTTATCATTCCGGGCCGATATTTTCCGCCAGTTTGGTGCCCTCCGACCGAGAAACGTAGGCGGCGGTCCTTATAAGATTCCGGAGACCTACGATAAGTATTTCACATTCGACCGGTATTATATCATGCAGTGGAGCCCAACCCGTTCTATTTCCATCGATTTTGCAGCGACCAATAATGCCCGTATCGATGAGCCATTTGGCAGAATCGATACCAAGGCGGAAAAGGATTCGGTGAGGAAGAACCTCTTTAAAGGAGGCCGTAATACACAGTACCAGCAGGATGTAACCATCAGTTATAATGTGCCGACCCAGAAAATCCCGTTCCTTGACTGGACCAACCTGAGGGCAACTTATAATACCAGATATAACTGGCTGGCGGCTTCCTTGCTGGCCAGGAGTTTGGGAAATACCTTGTCGAATACTCAAACCAGGACGATCAACGGGGAATTGAAATTCGAAGAGCTCTATAATAAATGGAAATTCCTCCGGGCTGTTTATAATACGGCGCCCCCGGCGCCCAAGCAACCCACTACTACTGGTAAAACGACCCGGACCGATAGTACTGGTAAAAAGATAAAAGAAAAGAAAGTTAGAGATCCCAACCAATTGCCGCAGGTGGGAGCGATTCCTAAAGTTTTTGCCAAACTGCTTACTTCTTTGAAGCGGGTAGGCATCCAGTATTCCGAAGATATGGGTACCATGTTGCCAGGTTATATGGACAGCACCCAGCTATTGGGATATAATTTAAAAAGTGGTCAACCGGGTTTTGGATTCATATTCGGGTACCAGCCCGATACAAACTGGATCAATGGATTTGGGGCCAAGGGATTATTCTCCCATGATTCATTGGTAAGCGCCATGATCCAGCAACGGTATAATCAGCGATTGAATATTACTGCACAGGTAAGCCCCTTCCGGGATTTCACGATCGACCTGAACCTGGATAAGACCTTTGATAAAAATTATTCAGAGCTTTACAAGGATACCAGTGCCGTAGATAATGTGGGGTTGACCCGGTTAAGCCCCTATGCCACGGGTAGTTTCAATGTTAGCTATATTTCTTATAAAACCCTCTTCACCAAATTCGATCCCAACGTTACTTCGGAAACCTTCAAGAAATTTGAAAGCTACCGGGCAATACTGGCCGGCAAGCTGGCCGGAGAAAATCCTTATGGGGCTCCTACAGATCCGAATGATCCGGGTTTTTACAAAGGCTATGGACGTTATGCACAGGATGTGGTGATCCCGGCATTCATTGCAGCATATACGGGAAAGGACCCGCACGATGTGAAGTTTATAAAGAACAGTAACCCCAACCTGCGGTCCAATCCATTCAAGAGTATTATACCCAAACCCAACTGGACCATTACCTACAATGGATTATCCAGGATGAAAGGATTGGATAAGATCTTCAGCAATTTCACCATTCGCCATGGTTATCACAGTACGCTAAGCATGAACAGTTTTAATACGGCGCTGTTGTTCCAGGATCCAAACCGGGTGGGATATCCTTATTTCCGGGATACGCTGACAGGCAACTATATTCCCTATTTCCTGGTTCCGAATATTACGATTCAAGAGGCTTTTGACCCGATGATCGAAGTAGATATGACCTTCACCAACCAACTAAGTGCCCGATTTGAATTCAGGAAGAGTCGCCAGTTAAGCTTAAGCCTGATCGATTATCAATTGGCGGAAAACCGTTCTACCGAAGTAACCTTTGGATTTAACTGGAGAAAAAAGGGGATGCCCATCATCAGGAAGCTGGGTAAAACGAAACTCGACAATGATGTTACATTCCGGATGGATTTCAGCCTGCGGGATGATGCAACCTCCAACAGTAAACTGGACCAGCGCACATCCTTTGGAACGGCAGGCCAGAAAGTCATCCGTATTGCTCCTTCCATTGACTATATCGTCAACAGCCGGGTGAGCATTAAAATGTACTTCGAGCAAAACAAGAATATTCCCAAGATCAGTAATACTTTCCCGATCACGAATACCCGGGGAGGATTGCAGGTGAGGATTTCGCTGGCGCAGTAAAGCTGTTAGCTTTAGCTGCCAGCTGCTAGCTCCGAACTGTGAGCTCTTAAATCCGAAAGTTTTTTAAGGAAATGAAATGTTGTAACCCGATCTGGGGAAGTGAAAGAATGACGCACTTAACAGGAAAGTCTTTTCAATTTGCACACCACAACTTTAAACAACTATTAAACTACTGTTCAACCACTGTTCAACCACCCTTCAACCACTGTTCAACAATTGTTTCAACTACCGAACCGAGCCTGTTCCCGCATTTTCGCCTGTCTTCTTAAACAACATCACATAGCCGCAGAGATTTTTCTTTTTCTGCTTATTTACCTGTACGGGTTTCATCATATGGTATTCGGAGAACTTGGGAATATAGGAGTAAGAAATAATGTTGCCGTCCACATCACCCCATCTTTTTTGCTGAAAAACCACCTGCCTCTCATTCCAGTCAAACATCCGGACTTCATATAAGCGGGAGCTATAGTCACCGATAAACACGAACTGGTACCAGCTGCCCTGGGTTAAAGGAACGATCACTGGCATTTCAAATTCGCTTTCCATGGTAATGGAGGCTTCTTTGAGCAGGATAAATCCATCTTTACCATACAAGGTTTTCAGGCTATCTACCTGTTTGCTGATCATATCATTGGAACAGGATTGTTGCCGGATCACTTCCTGGGAGTAGGTAGTAGTGCTGATTAAGGCAAATAGAAAAGGTAGCAGGCTGGACTTTTTCATAAGGATCGTGAGTTCTTAAACAGGAATTGGAACAACTTCATAAATATAAACTCTGGGTGAGAGGAATTCAAACAAACCGGTCGCTAATTCAGGTACAGCGTATATTTTCGAAGGGTTCTTACGGCAATTTTCAGGCCATGGAATGAGGACAAGTTTAAATGGGGAAAATGAAAATAAAGAAAAATGTTAAGGCCGGCAAACCGCTGGCAATAATTGTCTACGGATTTGTTTATGAGTTATAACTGCCCGCCTTAAATGATCTCCATCAATAACAGGAATTACTAATAATTAGAGTAAAGATTCTCGCGGATTACGCAAGATAAAGGCGGATTTTGAAAATAATTCACCATTCACTATTCACAACTCACCTCTTAAATAACTTCCCGCTGTATTATTCCCGGTAAAAATAAATGCCATCGGCCTGGCGGGTGCAGGTAAGTACCAGGTCATTGATGCAAACATGCGGGGGAAGGGTAGTAGTATACCAGATCACATCGGCCACATCTTCCGCGCTCAGCGGTTGTAATCCTTTATAAATGCTCTTGGCAGTTCCTTCATCGCCTTTAAATCGAACCAGCGAGAATTCGGTTTCCGCGGCACCCGGGTGAATAGCTGTAACCTTGATATTGTGTCTCAGCAGGTCGATCCGCATTGCCTTATTCATAGCGTCCACAGCAAACTTGGTGGCGCAATACAGATTGCCTTTTTCATACACATCTTTGCCGGCAACCGATCCCAAATTGATGATATGACCGCGTTTGCGGTCCGCCATTAATTGTGAAACGGCTTTAGCTACATACATAAAACCTTTGACATTGGTATCGACCATGGTATTCCAGTCGTCGAGATCACCTTCTTCAAAATAATCCCGGCCCAGGGCCAGCCCTGCATTATTGATGAGAACATCAATATTTTTCCATTCAGCAGGAAGTTCGCCGATTACTTTGAATACAGTTTCCTGGTCCCTTACATCAAAAGGCAATTCATAGACTGCCACATTGTATCTTTTCTCCAGCGAATTGGCCAATTCGTCCAGGCGTTCAGTTCGCCGGCCATTCAGGATCAGATCATAACCATTAGCTGCAAATTTCTCAGCACAGGCTTTTCCAAAGCCGGCAGTAGCACCCGTAATGAAGACGATTTTGGGGCGAGTGATTTCCTGGTTCATAGTTCTTAGTTCTTAGTTCAAAGTTCGGAGTTCAGAACTAAAAACCATTTACTCTCCCGGTAAGAAGTTAAAAATCGGAATTCAAAATTCAAAAGTCAAAATGAAAGCCTCTCCATTCACGACTCACGTCTCACGATTCACGTCGATCTATTAGAAATTTCGATCCCGGGAAAAATTCACCATTGACCATTTACTATTCACCACTCACGCCTCACCTTATCAGCGTCACCGTCCCTTTGGCAAAATAAGGTTTGCCCAGGTAGTCCACGGCGCTGACCAGCCACACGAAGACATTGGTGCCTTGTGGTGTGCCACCAATTCTTCCATCCCAGCCATGCCCGTTGGTACTGGTGCTGAAGACCATTTGCCCCCAGCGGTTGTAGATGCGGAAATAATTGATCTTTTGAATACCCACAGCGATGGGACGGACCACATCATTGCGGCCATCATTATTGGGAGTAAAGCCAGTAGGAACAAAAATGGTGGGAATGGTTTTAAATATTTTCACTCTTACCGATGCCGAATCAAAACAACCCGCGTCGTTATATACCTGCACTGTGTAACGAATACTGTCGAAGCTGCCATCATAATTACCAACCGGATTAAATATATCCGTACCGCTTAATCCCAGGGGCGGTGACCAGCTATAAGCTGTGCCGCCGCTTGCATTGAATTGCAGGGGTTGGCCAACGATTACGGAAGTATCATTGCCGGCAAAAGGCCTTATAGGCGGCAAAACTGTAATGAGTACTGTATCGCGGCCTGGTTTGGGACAGCCCCGGTTATCCGTAACCGATAAGATGAATGGCGTGGTGCGGGGCGGCACAGCCTGCGGGTTCAGGATATTGGGATTGGTTAAATAATTGACCGGCGACCAGGTGAATGAACTTCCATTATGTGATCCACTCAACTGCGCGATGGTATTATAGCAAATCGTGGTATCCTCACCTGCATTGGCAACCGGATAGGGAACCACGGTAACAGTTACATTATCCGTGGCCGAACAACTTCCAACAAAGGCTTGTAATTGATAGGATGTAGTGGCCGCCGGAGTTGCGACAGGATTTAATATCGACGGATTGGTCAGGTCAGTTGTTGGTGACCAGGAATAGGTGAGTCCATCTGTTGTTGCGCCCAATTGTACAGGATCACCTTCGCAGATAGTTGTATCAGGCCGGGCTATGACGGTTACATTATTTAAAACCCTTACTCTCACCGAGTCCCTGTTACGGCAACCGCTGTTTTCCAATTCTACAAAATAGGTAGTGGTAACCGTGGGATCAGCAATGGGGTTTGCCGTGCTGGCATTGGATAACGTGGCTGAGGGGGTCCAACTGAAATTGCCGGAGCCGCTTGCCTGCAACTGCACATTATCAACAATACATATTAAAGTATCCTTGAATCCAAGCGAAATCGGGGGCTTATCCACCAGGTCTATGGTTCGGGTAACCGTATCCCTGCACCCCTTGCTGCTGGTCGCAATCAATTGAATGGTTTTGGTACCTGGACTGGCATAGGTCCAGGCGGGGTTCTGCAAACGTGAAGTATCGGCCAGGGTAGAGCCATCCCCAAAATTCCAGGTCCAGGAATTTACTACTCCATAACGGGATCGGGTAGTGTCAGTAAACTGAACCGGGTTCAAGTAACAAATACCCCCACTGGCAAAGCCAGGGAAGAATCCAGGATAAACCCCGATTTTTCTATAAGTTGAGTCGGAGCAGCTGGTACCACGGTTGATTACTAATTTAATAGTATAAGTACCAGTATCGGCATACGTATAGGTGGGATTTCCTAAAACTGAAGTATCTATTACACTGCTATTATCCCCAAAATCCCAGTACACAGAATTGGCGCCGGTACTGGTATGCGAGAATTGTACATTGAACCCGTCACAGGTTACAAAATCGGGCATGGGATCAGAATTCGTGACCACGCAATCGGACACATCGACAATAAGGTCCTTACGGTGAGTACCAACTAAAACACCGTTTTTATAAACATTTATACAAACACAGACTACATATTTACCCAGGCCAGGAGCCCTGCCCGAGATCAATCCTGTTTGCGGGTTAATGGTAACTTCACTGCCCAATGGGAAAATGCTATTATAAGGTGGGGTATATACTACTGAATTATAAGGCGGGGGCGCCGGGTTGGAAAAGCCCGCATCAATAGCTGCTCCACCATCGAATGCATTACACAGGCTATAAACCAGTGAATCACCCGGGTCATTATCAATCGCGCCAAAATCGAGCGTAAAGGGCGCATCCTTGCAAATTACGTTCACGGGTAATTTGAATTTCGGCGAACTATCATTTTGACCGGGGGGTAGCTGGCTGCTTCCGGGAATAGTACAACTATAAGTGGAACCGGTATTGTTGCCGACATTATTGATGCCATTAATCCGGCAACAGGTTTGGTAGGCGATTGTGTACCCATTGCTGTTATTGGGTAATTCCACGGTGGTGGTATATGTTGCGTGTGTATAATTCAGGACGGGGGCGCCTTCAATGCAAGAGGGCAAAACTATGGGAACAGTTCCGATGCCGGGAGGATTTTCCATCGTCACCAGCCAGTTATTGTTGACAGCTGTGCCCGCCACTTTTGTATTGTTATCATTGTTATAGATACCTACTACATATGAATTCGCAAAGGTGGCACCTGACTCACCCCGGGCCAGCCATAGTACAATACGGTAAACTTTTGAACCAGGCGTTGATCCCGGTCCCACGTATTCGTAACGCATTTCGCCGCCAATAATATGAGCCGCCGATGCAGACAGGATACAACAAAATAAGGCTGATATGAAAAGAAGGACAGGTTTCATTGACCGGATCAAGCAGGATTATTAGTGATTGCTTCCAGGAATTTATTGAGAATAAAATTTGATTTTTTTGGTTCTTCCAGCATACCCATATGACCGGAATCCTGCAATATGTGAATGTACGATTTTTCAGGCAGATGACATTGTTCAAGGACGTCTTTCAAGGGCGCTGCTACATCGTATTTTCCCATAATAAATAATACCGGCAAACTCGTTTCTTTTAAGACAGCAGTCCGGTCCGGACGCTGCATCATAGCCCGGTAATATAAAACGAGCGCAGCGGCAGAAAAGTTGTTCAAGCCGGCAATCTGTTCAACGATCATTTCGGGCCGTTTATCCCGGGTTTTAGCCGAAAAAAGATTGGGAGTACTCGTTTTTAGGAATTCAAAAGCCCCATGCTTTTCTATAAACTCAATTCCTTTTTCACGGGTAACTTTTTTTTCATCACTATCTGCGTAAGCTGTAGAATGAAATAATCCAAAGGCGTTTAATGAGTCCGGGTATTTTTCTGCAAAAGCCAGGGTAATATAGCCACCCATGGAGTGTCCGATAATTGTCCACTTGAAACCTCCCGTTGGGGGAACTTTTGAAGATTCCTTTTGTCCGGAATTTTTTTCCGGTTTTGTAAAGTTTAGATTGACAATTTCTGCGTCGAGAATTTGTTTTATGGCATCAGCCATTCCCTCTATGCTCATGTCATCAATGAGTTCCGATTGGCCGGAGCCGGGGAGATCAGGAATGATGATTTGGAATTTTTCAGTTAGTGAATAGTCATTACCGGTTTTTTGTTCTTTGACAAGCCCCTCCTTTGGAGGGGTTTGGGGAGGACCCCCGATTACCTGGTCCCATACATCACTATTTTCCCCAAAGCCATGGACTAATACCACAGGATGGCCATTACCATTCACCCGGTAAACAATCTTTTTTCCCTGTATGGAAATTTCTTTCTGCATATAATTTATTTACGGGCAATGGACCTGTTTTTTATTTTCAGCACAAGGGCCCAGGTTATTAAAAAGAGGGTGGCTATAATCGCCAGTTTTGATAAAAGATCACCCATGCTTACATAAAACGTCTTTACTTCGGTAACAGGCACATTCAATTTAATGGCTGCTGCCTTGTCCCAGGGTTGCGGACTGATGAGATTACCTGCCGGATCAATAAAGCAGCTGATGCCGGTGTTGGCACTGCGTGCCACCCAGGTCCGGGTTTCAATGGCCCTTAACCGGGCATAACTCATATGTTGCTTATGTCCTGGCGTATTATCCCACCAGCCATCATTGGTCACAATGCAAATCAGGTTGGCGCCATTGCGGATATAACGGGCCATGAATTCGCCATAAATACTTTCATAACAGATGGACGGTGCGATCTTATATTCTTGCCGGGTTTTCAATACCGTTCTGTCTTTTTGTTTGGCATAACCGGCTGTGGTGCCCCCGAATTTCTCAAACCAGCTGTCGATGAATTTCAAAAACCAGGGAAGCGTTTCCACCCCGGGTACCAGCATGGATTTATGATAAAATCCGCGGGGCCCTGCGCTGTCCAGTAGCACCGATCCGTTATATGCGTCATAAAAATATCCCGATTCACCCATTGGCCTGGCGGTTTTAGTCTGCCGGTTATTATATACGCGGTAACTTTCTATTCCTGTAAACAAGTCCAGCCTGGGGTTTCGTTGCATGAATCCCCATAAAGGGTTCAAAAAATAATTTTTCCGCATCGAATCCTCTTCAATCCCATGGCTCATATAAAGGGCTGTTTCGGGCCAGATCAGCAGGGCTGTATTGGCATCCACCTGTTTTTCACTCAGGCTGAGCAGGGTTTGCAGCTGGTTATCAAAACTGCCGGTTGATACTTTTTCATAAGGATCAATATTGGGTTGAACGATAACAATATTCGTCGTTGCATTCCTGTTGGTGGCAGATGGTTTTATTAGTAGTGAAATTCCCAGTGGAAGCAGAAGTGTGAGTACCGCACCAATCATATATTTATAAGATTTGACACCCTGCCTGCTATAATTCCATTTCAGGTGGCGAAACAGTAAAATATTTACCAGCAATATCCATAATGTACCGCCACTGGTACCGCTGTATTCATACCATTGTATCCATTCGGGGTGCGTGGCCAATGCGTTTCCCAAACTCAGCCAGGGCCAGCTGAGTCCCCAGTCCTGCAAGTGGAGGTATTCAAAGCTCATCCAGAAAACGATCAATGCAGTATAACCCCCATTTTCACCTAACCATTTTTTTGCGATCCGGAAACCCAGCCAGGGAAAACACATGAGCAGGCTGTTCGCAATAAAAGCGGCAGCAGCTCCGGGTGGGGAAGCATTCCAGATCCACCAGGTTGTGGCAATATTCCAGGTGAACATGGCAAGATAAGTAAGGGAAAAAAATTTTTTCCGGCTTTGAACAGTTGATTCAATCCATAACAAAGGGATCCACGCTACAAAAATCAGCAGGGTAAGCGGCGATACCGGCCAGGCTGCCCAGAGCAGGAGACCGCCAGTTAGTGATAGTAAGAGGGGAGTGAAGCGCTTCAAGTTGGTTGATTGTTGAATTGTGAATGGTGAATGGTGAATGGGCAATGGTGAATGATGGTTTCCTCATAAACCGGCGTAGTCTTGGCATACTTCAAACCTCATACCTCAATCTGCTTATCTCATACCTTATGCTTCCATTTACACGCCACGACATTAAACAACTATCAGACCATCGTTCAACAACCGTTCAACGTTACATTCAGGGAACCCTTCAAAATTAACTATTGGCTGCGGTGACACCAAGCACTGATATTTCCATAAAAATAAAGTTTTGTGGAAAGGTTTTCGGCACTCATCTTATTGTTAAAAAGTTAAACCATGGAATCCAGCAAAATTTTATCAGCCGACCTGCTCGACATTTTATTTGACGACAGGAACAAGGAGTACGGCGCTTATGAGCTTCGCCGCACTTATAACAAGCGCATCAAGAAAGCCCTCTTATTTACACTTACCATTGCCGCTTTGGTATTGACGGGTTCAGTACTGGCAAGAACATTGAAGCCTGAGCGTGATAAGTCAATGAAGTCGACGATTGTCACCATTACGGAACTTCCACCCGAAATCCAAAAACCTGAACCCCTGCCCGAACAACCCCAGCCCGAGCCAGAGCCTGTACGGACCGAGCAACTTACTACATTTGATATTGTGGACGATAACCAGGTAGAAGAACCACCGCCTACAAAGGACGATCTTGATAGTGCCATGATCGGGTTAAAAGACCAGGAGGGTAGCACACCTACAGGTATAGTGGATGAACCGTTGCCGGTAGGAGAAGGTTCAGGCATTATCGATACTAAAAAGAATGAAGAACCGGAAGATTTTATTCATCCTATTGTACAGGTAGAAGCCCGCTTTGCAGGGAACTGGGAAAAGTTTTTACTCCGCCATCTTAATCCCGAAGTACCAGCTGAAAATGGAGCCCCGACGGGTCGTTACACTGTGCGAATTCAGTTCGTTGTAGATAAGGAAGGGAATGTGAGCGATATTAAAGCCCTTACTAACATCGGCTACGGACTTGAAGAAGAATCCATACGTGTTCTACGCAAAGCTGATAAATGGGAACCTGCTATCCAGAATGGTTATAAAGTGAAAGCCTATCGTGTACAGCTGATTACTTTTGAGGTGAATGAGTAGAAGTTGTTGAATGCAGACTGGAAAATAGTAAAATACTGTAGGTCGGTTGAATAGTTGTTTAAAGGTTGTTTAATAGTAGTAACCCCCGGATCGTGAACTTTGTGCAACTTTCCGATTCCCCGAAGGGGAGAATTTGTTCCCCTCCTTTTGGGAAGAAAATATTTTACAACTTCAATAACCATTCAACCATCCTTCAGCAACTTTCAGCTATATTCCAAAATTCAACAACCATTCAACCATAATTCAACCACGTTCAACTATCTCCTACTATAATTAGGCGCTTCCTTGGTGATCTCGATATCATGTGCATGGCTTTCCCGCATGCCGGCATTGGTGATTTTTATAAAGGCAGCTTTTTTTAATTCGTCCAGGTTGGCGGCACCGCAATAGCCCATACCGGCACGAAGACCACCTACATACTGGTAAACGATTTCCTTCAACGTGCCTTTATAGGCTACCCTGCCCTCAATTCCTTCCGGTACATATTTTTTTACATCATCTTCCACATCCTGGAAATAGCGGTCGCTGCTGCCCGTTGCCATAGCTCCGAGAGAACCCATGCCACGGTATTCTTTGAATTTTCTGCCTTCGTAAATTATGGTTTCGCCCGGGCTCTCTTCCGTACCGGCAAAAATGCTGCCCATCATTACGGTGCTGGCGCCGGCCGCCAGGGCTTTTACCATATCGCCGGTATAACGGATACCGCCATCCGCGATAATAGGAGTGCCTTTTTGCCTTAATACACTGTATGCTTCCATCACAGCAGTTAACTGGGGAACACCAGCACCCGCAACAATCCTGGTGGTGCAAATAGAACCCGGTCCAATGCCCACTTTTACAGCATCGGCACCTGCTTCGGACAGGGCTTTGGCGCCCACTGCCGTACCTATATTACCGGCAATTACATTCAGGTCTTTAAAATTCTTTTTTACTTCTTTCAATGCGGTGATCACGCCCTTGCTATGTCCATGCGCACTATCGAGTGCAATTACATCCACGCCTACCTGCTGCAGTGCATACACCCGGTCTTTCAGGTCACGGGTGATGCCCACGCCAGCCCCCACCAGCAGTCGGCCGAAAGAATCCTTCACGGCATTGGGAAAACTTTTCAATTGTAGAATATCACGGTATGTCAGTAATCCAACCAGTTTTCCCTGTTTGTTCACCACCGGTAATTTTTCAACTTTATGTTGACGCAGGATCACTTCCGCCTTTTTCATATCTGTTCCTTCAGGAGCAGTGATCAGGTTATCTTTTGTCATCACTTCGCTGACCTTACGTTTGGGATCATCTTCAAAACGCAGGTCACGATTGGTAAGAATGCCAACCAGTTTCCCGTTCTTATCAATGATAGGTATACCGCCAATCTTGTTTTCCCTGACCAGCCTCCAGGCATCCCCGACTGTAGCATGGGGATACAAAGTGACGGGATCAAGGATGAGTCCGCTTTCACTTCTTTTCACTTTTCGCACCTGTTCGGCCTGCTTTTCAATGGTCATATTCTTGTGCAGGATACCGAGTCCACCTTCGCGGGCCAATGCCATTGCCAGGGAAGCTTCCGTAACCGTATCCATCGCTGCGGAAAGCAGGGGTACATTCAGCGTAATGTCTTTGGTAAGTTTTGTCCTGATATCCACATCTCTTGGCAGCACCTGGCTAAACCCGGGCATCAGTAAAACATCATCAAATGTTAAGCCTTCGCCGTAAAATTTATTGGATAATGGGGAAGAGGGGGAAGTATTTCTTGTTGCCATGTGCAAAGATAGGGCAGCAGGTAAATATGGGCCAAATGAAATTATCCGGGATCAAAATTCCATAATAATAAAGCTACCGGATCAATACCGATGTGCCTTTTAAAAAATGACGCTGGCCTGATCTTTTATCCTTATAACTCAGCGTCCAGGCAAAGACGCCGCTGCCCTGAGCTACACCTTTTATTTTGCCATCCCATTTTTTTTGCCAGTCATGGCTGGAAAATACACATTCGCCCCAGCGATTATAAATTTTGAAGTCAAGCTCATCTACAGTAAATGCATTGAGGGGATATAAATAATCATTTAAGCCGTCATTGTTTGGTGTAAAGGCAGTGGGTACAGCCACAAGACAGGTGGCGAGGACACGCAGCGTTTTACTTTTATTATCAGAGCACCCGGTATTATTGGAAGCCCTGAGGGTAATCGTATAAAAACTTTCGCGGCCTGTTACCGGGTATTGCTGGGGCAAAGGATGTTGGGTGTCACCAGTCTGCCCGTTGCCAAAATTCCAAATCCAATTGTCAATTGGCCCGGTACTGAGGTTGGTAATAATTAGGGAATCTTCAGGGCATATGAAATCAGGAAGTTCAAAATCGACGGTAACTTTATCCTCAAGATTAATTAACACTGTTTTGGTAGCCTGGCAAGATCCATTGGATATAGTAAGTCCCACGGTTTGCTGGCTGCCGGCAGGGAAGATCCGGGTAATCGAGGATTGATTGCCAACAGAACTGCCATTGATAGTCCAGTTCCAGTTATTAACGCCACTACCACCCGGATGAGAAAAAGTTACTGTATGACTGTTGCAGTCGGACTGGATTTCATAATTAAAGTCTGCAGAGAGAGGGTTACTCGCCATAAAAGAAATAGTGGATAGGGGGCTGGGCCTGTTACAATCGCTTAAAAGGGTATTACCGTCGCTGCCATTTAGTAATCTTATTTGATAAATACCACCGACTGTGATAGGCGATGCAAGCTGAATTTCGATACTGCTAGTGAGGCCATTTGTACAATTTGCGCTGGCGCCAATAATAGATACCGGTCCCAGCCCCGCAATACTGAAATCTGAACCGTCGGCAGCGATGGAAGCGCATTGAACAGGGCCACTTAGATTTAGGGTGATACTGGAAGGAGAACAACCGATCGGGCCGGTAGCAGTCATGTCAACGGGCGGAATAACAGGAATGGAAAACGGGGTCATTTCTCCTGCAACCACCTGCCTGAAACAGGCACCGAGGAGCGTGTTTCCGTCAGTACCTGTAGTAATGTTTACCTGGTAGTTACCACTGGTGAAAATCGGCGTGGCCAACTGCAATATGATCGTGTTTGTTTCACCATTTGCATTACAGTTAGCAATAGCCGAAGAAATGCTTGCGGTAGATGGGCCACTAATAAGAAAATCAGAACCGTTGGCTGCAATGGAATTGCAAGTTAACGCATCATTGAAATTGATTGTTAAAGAGGATGGTGAGCAGGTAACTGCCGCAACTGTACCCATTGGGATAGCCGGCTGGGACGCTATGTTAAAGGAAGCATTGGTTCCGGGGTCAACGACCCGGTTACAGGGACCAGTTAATGTATTCCCATCTGCGCCGCTTACCACCTGTACCTGGTAATTGCCCGGGATCAGTATGGGGCCGTTGAATTGGATCGTAATGGTATTTGTTTCACCATTGGCATTGCAGGTTGCATTTGCAGCTGTAATACTGACGGCCGATGGTCCTGTAATAATAAAATCAGAGCCATTGGCAGCGATCGAATTGCATTGAAGAGGTTCAGGAAAATTGAGACTCATGGAAACCGGTGTGCAGGTATTTGGTTCTATTATGGTGCTAATGGGTATAGCCGGTTGCGGGAGAATGGTAAAGGATACATTACTTGTGGTGGGAATGGTTAATCCGCAATTATCAGTAAGGGTATTTCCATCTGTCCCGATAGCTGCAGTCAGCGTATAGGTACCGGCCGCAAGAGCCGCCGACAAAGTGAGTGTAACTGAATCGATGCTGAATCCGGCGCTGCATCCATGCCCGAGTGCCGACACAATAGTTGCGCCCGGGGATACACTAAAGTCACTGCCGCTGCCGGTAAGGCTGCTGCATTGTAATGCCTTGTTGAATCGCACAACAATAGTTTTTCCATCGCAGGCGGGAGTGGCACTTGTTATGGTGGGAACATTTGGATCAGTGATACTTGCCGTGCCGCCACCAAATGATAGTTGGTAGCCTGATTGGGTATTGGTAAAATGGCTCACCAACAACAGGTACTGGTGACCCGCTATCAACGTGGGCATCTGGCAAAAAGTAAACGTATTGGCGGCACAACCCAAGATCCCGGTACCGGACGTCGAAGCGCCTGTAGTCCCCGACATAAAGGACCAGTTGGCGGAAACAAAAAGGCTGGGATCGGTAAAAACATCATTGGGATTTTTATTTGTTACGTCAAATAACTGCCAGTCATAATCATCCGACAAAACCTGTGGTGTTATAACAAAACCCAGTGTGCCTGAAACATAACAGGTGAATTTATACCAGTAAGGATTCCTGTCCTGGTAAAGGGCGCCGTCAAAACAATTAACCGGGATTGCCCTGCTCCCGCAAAGCGGTACTGAATTCTGTGTAAATACCGTGGTGCCGCAAACCGGGAAGGCGGTGGGAGGGGTCTGTCCCAGGTTGGAACAGGTTTGGGCCTTTGCGCTGCCCGCCAGTCCACCGATATATAGTAAAGCATAAAAAAAATAACGACTCATAACGTTAGTGCTGGCGGTCATTCATCCAAATTTCGGAAATAAACCGATAGCTTATTGCAGGCTATACATTTTTCCCGGCAGGGAAGCGATGATATTTTGCAGTTCCAGGTTGAGAATGGCGGCTGCGACAGCACTGCTGCTCAAATTGGCTTTCAGATTGATTTCATCAATATGCGTATTTTCTTTTTCTTTTAAAATGCCAAGGATGATCTTTTCATTTTCTGACAATTCAATAAAAATTTCCTTTTGAAGGGCTGGTTTGGTTTTTTTCACCTCTATCCAGCCCATGATCTCTAGTAAATCGTTGGGCTCCGTTATCAGCATGGCTTTATTTTGCCTGATGAGCTGGTTACATCCCTCGCTCTTATGATCTGTGACCCTGCCCGGGTAAGCGAATACATCCTTGTTATAGCCATTCGCCAGTTCTGCCGTGATCATACTCCCGCCTTTACTGCCTGTTTCAATGACTATAGTTGCATCACTCATTCCGGCGACGATGCGGTTGCGCGTGGGAAAATTATGTTTGTCAGGATCCGTACCGCTCCAGTACTCGGTAAGTAAGCCACCATTCCGGATCATGTCTTTGGCCAATGCACTGTGAAAAGCTGGATAAACCTGATCGAGTCCGTGAGCTAACACTCCCACGGTAGGGATAGCATGTTTTAAAGCATTTTTATGTGCCAGTGCATCGATCCCATAGGCCAAACCGCTTATCACAAGTACTCCCTGGGCTATCAATCCCCTGACCAGTTTATCTGTTAACTGTTTACCATATTCAGTATGATTGCGGGTTCCGATAATAGCTACAATGCGGGAAATATTCAGGTCGGCATTACCTTTATAAAAAAGCAGGGTAGGGCTATCATAACAATTCAATAAGCGCTGCGGGTAGGCCGGGTCCGTCAGGAATAAAGGTCTTATCCCGTATTTCTCTATGAAGTTCAGTTCTTCTTCAGCCCGTTGAAACCCCGAAAAATTTTTGATGCTATAAGCCCTTGACTCGCCGATCCCTTCTATATTTTTCAAATGCCCGGCCTTTGCCTGCAGGATGGCGCTGGCATTTCCAAAATGTGCCAACAGGATTTTGGCCTGCACAGGTCCGATTTGCGGAATAAGTGTGAGGGCAAGCTGGTATAAAATCTCGTTTTGCAAATTACACTGTTTGCCCAATCGGTAAGGTCCGGGAGCAATTTACAAAACGCGAAGGAATAAATTTCTTACTGGCTGATCACTTTCATTTCGGTACGTCGGTTCAGGGCCCGCCCTTCTTCCGTTTTATTTTCGGCAACAGGCCTGGTTTCACCGTAGCCTTTTGCCAGCAGCCGGGCCGGTACAATGCCTTTTGAGACAAGAAAATTGACAACGGCTTTTGAACGGTTATTACTCAACACCAGGTTATCGGCCGGCTTACCGGCATTATCGGTATGCCCGCTGATCTCAATTTTCAACGAAGGGTTTTCTGCCAGCAGTTGTACCAGTTTATCCAATTCAACCTGTGATTCCGGTTTGAGTTCGTACTTGTTGACATCGAAGAAAATATTTTTCAGGACTACGCTGGCATTGGCTTCCAGGGGCTGGAGCGGGATATTTTTTTCATAAATGGAATCCGGGGATTGGCGGCTAAAGGAAAAATTATCGGAATAAAATAAATAGCCTTTACGGTTTACATTGAATGCATAATCTTTTCCTACCGGCAATGTAACAAGGTAATTGCCTTTCTCATCTGTTTGCACCCTGGAAAGCGGTTGACGGCTTGCCAGGTCGATCAGTTCCACCGCCGAAGGCAGACCTTTCTTAGTCTTGTTGTCAAACACCTGTCCTTTTACCCAAAGCGTTCTAAAGGGACGGACATCTTCGCGCAGTTCAAAACTGTAAATATCCAGACCGCCCTGGCTATCGCTGCGGTCACTCGAGTAATAGGCGGTTTTACCATCAGAAGTAATGAACAGGGTTCCTTCCTGGCTGATGGTATTGATCGGGTAACCGAGGTTCATGGGTGTGCTCCATATACCATTGGGCCCTTTGCGGACAAAAAAAAGATCCGCATCACCATAACCCTGTAAGCCATTGGAAGTAAAATAAAGCGTTTGATTATCGGCATGGATAAAAGGACATTGTTCATCGGCGCTGGTGTTGATCCCCGGGCCCAGGTTTTCCGGTTCACTCCATTTACCATTAGGTTGTAAATGGGCGACATAAATATCACTGCCCCCCTGGCCACCGGGCATACGGCTGGCAAAATAGAGATCTCTTTTATCCGGCGATAGACAGGGTTGGGATTCCCAGAATTCCGAATTGACATTCCCGCCCATATTAATAGCCTCACTCCATCCTTTATCTGTCAGGTAAGAAATATAAATATCACAGCTTCCGAAGCCATCCCTCCGGTTGCAGGCTGTAAATACCAGCCATTGTCCATCCTGCGAAATATTCTGGGCACCCTCGTTTTCAGGTGTATTCACATCCCCGGGCATAGGTTGAGAGGGATCCCAGTCATTTTCTTTTCGTTTACTATAAAAAAAATCTTCATTGAAATTGCGCACTCTTCTTGTGAAAACAAGTTCTTTATTGTCGATGGTAAGAGAGGGGAAGTATTCTGATTCAGGACTATTTATTTGTTGACCCATATTCCGGGGTGCAAACACATAATTTTTTGCATTGCTTTTCCGCGCATAATCTACAGCGAATTCAAAATTTTTCTTCCGGAACTCAGCCGCTTTTCGGGTATTGGGATT
>DASUMO010000214.1:0-4436 GCA_036277695.1 Chitinophagaceae bacterium | reverse complement strand
AAATCCCTTCCGGCCGGAAGGGATTTTCAACTTTTTTATTTATTATCAGTAATCCAGCTTTAGTTCTACCCGGCGGTTCTTTTGCCGGCCAGCAGCGGTATTATTATCTGCGATGGGCTGGGTTTCGCCATGTCCGGTAGCTGTGATCCGGCTCTCATCAATTCCTTTGCTGGTAAAATAGGCTTTTACTGCGGCGGAACGCTGATCGCTTAATACCTGGTTGCGCTCATCACTGCCTACATTATCGGTATGGCCGTCGATGGACAATTTCATATCCTGGTTTTCCTGCAAAATTTTGATCACATCGTTCAAACCTTTAAATGACTTGCTCTGTAATTTGGCGCTGCCGGTTACAAATAAAATATTGTTGGCGGCAAAATCTACCCGCTTTTTCATCTCTTCGTTGATCACCGGGCAACCCTGGTTTTCGGCTGGTCCGGCCAGGTTGGGACACTTATCTTCCTCATCGTTCACACCATCTTTATCTGTATCAGGAACCGGGCAACCCTGGTAACGTGCAACACCGGCAACCGAAGGACATTTATCCTCTTCATCATTGATACCGTCTTTATCCGTATCAGGTATAGGACAACCCTGGTATTTTGCCAAACCCGGTACATCCACACATTTGTCTTCTTCGTCATTGATTCCATCTTTATCGGTATCGGGGATGGGACATCCTTCATATTTGGCAAGTCCTTTTTCATTCGGGCATTTGTCTTTATCATCCGTAATTCCGTCTCCATCGGTATCGGCCGGTGCAGGGGGAGGTGGGGGCGGAGGAATTACCCGGGGCTCTTTTTTCTTTCCGACAGCCCCGGCTATACCGAAACTATGGAACATATGATAGTTAGACGTTTCATTGGTAATAGGAACCCGGTATTGGGAAGTAATGAAAAGATGGGCGTCATCAAAAAAATTCACCTTCAAACCCAGGCCCAGTGGTATAAATGCGCCCCAATAATTATTATAAACATGACCGCCTATACCGGCGATCAGGTAAGGCTGTACCCAATATGCTTCGGATACCATTTTAAAATTCGCCGAAATATCGCCTGACAGTAAAAGGTGATCGTTATTAAACGTCCTGTTGGGGAAAGGGTAACGAACAAATGCACCTGCCAGTGTCGCGGCCAGATCGATATGCTTTTTTAAGCCTTTGAAATAATGAATGGCCAGGCCGGGAGACATTTCACTGAAATCGGCCCATTGCTTATCGCGTAACACCTGTGCCAGTGAAGTATTCCTGATACGCTCCGGCGTTTTAAAATCGTTAAGGAAAAAACTGATACCAATAGCCGGTCGCCTGATCTCATCATCCTGTGCCCGGCTGGCGGGAATGAATAGATATAGGGCAAAACAGGCAGCTAGTAGCTTCTTCATAACAGTAGTTTGGTTTATTCTGAGCAAAAATAGACGGTATGTTCAATACCCTAAAATAAATTATTTGTTTAAAATTCACGGATTTAGCTCTTATTTTTTTCACCAAAATCTCCACGGAAACAGTTTTTATTTTCCTCCAAAATAAAGCTCCTGCAAACGCTTATCCTCGCCGTAAATATCATCAAAGAATACAATTCCTTTCTCATTTGCCTCGCAGGTATTATAGCGTATAAATAACGGCAATCGCTTTTTCACCGGAATGTTATGCTTTTCTTTTCGAGCCAGCCAGGTGGCCAGGGAATCCTCCAGGGGTAATACCACTGGTTTTTCCAGGCTATCGGGTGGCAACAGATCATTGCGGATCATATAATAGGCCAGTTGCTCCCACTCCTTCACACGTACACAGCCATGACTCAATGACCGCATGGTTTGGTTAAATAAATATCGTTGGTTGGTATCATGCAGGTATACTGAATATTTATTGGGGAAATTGAATTTCAGGATCCCCAAAGCATTGTCATCCCCACTGCCCTGTACCACCTTATAGGGTATCCCCTGTTTGTATTTTGTCCAGTCAACGGAAAATGGATCCACCTCATTTCCCCCTGTATCAACCAGGCTGAAACCTTTACGGGCCAGGTAACCGGGATCCCTTTTAACCGCAGGCAGAATTTCTTTTTTAATGATACTGTTAGGAACCGTCCATTGGGGATAAGTGATCAATTCCGAAATGGCACTATTCAATAAGGGTGTCCGGGTTTGTGGTTTTCCACAAATAATTTTGGATTCCAGTCTTACTGAATCCTTTACCTGCAACCGCATGGTAAAAGATGGCAAATTGACCCATACATAACGCTCCGGCATTTTCTCCGGTAGCAGTTTGAATTTATCCAGGGTGAGGGCTATCCGGATAAATTTTTCCCGGACTGTCAGGTTCAGCATCCGCAGGGTCACCTCGCCCGCTTTTCCATCAGTTGTAATCCCAATTTCCTTCTGGAATTTTTTTACAGCCCTTGCCAGTTGTGAAGAATCAGCTCTGGCACTATCAAAACTAATATAGCCACCTTCGTATAATCTTTTCTGCAATAAAAAAGCAAAGTTTACAGAGTCCGTTTTCGGTGAAGGAACATGTGTATATATCCTTGTATCGGCATTTTCAAGAAATGCCGGTATTGAAGCTTTGAGCACCCGGTAGTGTTCATGCCGGGGTTCCAGGGGACGCAGGGTTTTTAACAGTAAGCCCGACTTCAATAAAATATTCAATTGCTGTTCATAAAAATCATCCGTTAAAAGCGTGTCTTTGCGCAGGCTAATACTGTCATTGGGTAAACGACCCAATTTAAGATCATGTACGATCCGCATAAAAGCATCCGTTAACAGCAAGTCGGCCCTGGACCATAAAGCTGCATCCCGCCGGTCTTGCCGGGCCAGGCTGTCCTGCTCAAATCGTTGGCGGATCACGGAAAGAAGATCAGCATAATAGTCCTCGGGGAATAAGCCAAAATTCCTGGCCTCGCTGACGAATTGATATAATGAATCGGCCAGGGGTTTCCATTGTTCAGTACTGCTCCAGAGTAGGTTATAATCTCCTTTCTCATAAACCATTTGAAGCAGATTATAATAAGTCAGGCGAAGGGAATCGCCGATCAATCCCTTATTATCGGCGGCATAGGCAAGGGTCTTCCGGATATTTTCCGTAGCTGTTTCATTTAATTTTTCCGGGGTAGCAACAATCTCCGTTACAGGTGGGGGCTGTTTATTTTTACAGGCGATCAGTGCAAGCAGGCAAACGTTTAATAGTAAAAAAGAGCAGGACGAAAAAGACTTGAACATATTCAGCGGATTTGGACTTTGACCAATTTGGTGAAACACTCCATCAGTTGATATTCCCCGAAACAAATTAAGAAAATTTTGGAATCGGGGTGAATAGCAGGTCATTTTTCACCAAACCTTGTATTATTTGGCAACATTCTCCACCGGGCACTTAAGAAAAATCCTTAGTCAAATTCCTATTTACCTGAATGAACCCTAATGCTGGTTTCCCCCCGCGGACAGAAAGGAAATTGTTCTAAAAAAACTGCCATCTAATTCAACTTGATCACTTCTATTACAGCCCCGGTATTTATCGGACCATACACATGCGGAAATGTATCCTGGGTTGAGGGAGACCAGTCAAACACATATTTACTGGTTAATTTTTCCGTATCAATTACCAGCTTGACCAAACCTGTCTTGCCGGCAAAATAACGTTCTAATACAGCGGCTACCTGGTGCTCCTGGGAGCAATGAATGAAGCCTTCTTCTTTTAAGGAAGCTGCTTCATAAAAACCAATTTCATTGGCGGTTCTCCATTCCGTGGCAGTCGTAACATGGTAAATAATGGGCATAATCGTTATTATTCAGATCAGGAAATAACCCTTTTGATTTGTTGTTCTGATAGTAAAAAATCTGCCAGGGTAACAGCCGTTGCCGCTTCCAGGATGACCGGTGCGCGCAGTGCTACACAAAGATCATGGCGGCCTTTCACAGAAAAATCTTCGGTTTGTCCTGTATCCCAGTTCAGGCTATTCTGCTGTTTGGGTGTGGAAGCCGTCGGTTTAATGGCAATGCGGTAAACCAGTTCGTTGCCATTGCTGATGCCACCCACGATTCCCCCGGCATGATTGGACCTTGTTTTTCCCTCCATATTCTCAATGGCATCATTATGCTGGGAGCCGAACATGCGGGCTGCAGCGAAACCTGCGCCAAACTCCACCCCTTTTACAGCAGGAATGGCAAAGGCAATATAAGAGAGTTGGGATTCTATTGAATCAAAAAAAGGTTCTCCAAGGCCCGGTGGCAGGCCGCTTACACGGCATTCGACTATGCCGCCTACCGAATCCTTTGCATCAATGGCTTTCTGCAATCCTTTTTCCAGGTCGCTCTCGCCACCAATTTCTATAACGGCAGCCCGGATAGTAATGCTAAATGGCTCCATTAATTTTTTGGCAATAGCACCTGCTGCTACCAGGCCGGCTGTTAACCTGGCACTGAAATGTCCTCCCCCGCGATAA
>DASUMO010000213.1:0-9350 GCA_036277695.1 Chitinophagaceae bacterium | reverse complement strand
TGAACCGGGCAACTGCAGCCGAGATTTACAAATTGATTGAAGCGGATCTGAAAACAGCAGCTGTTTCAATGAACAGTCTCAAGTTCAGCCAGATTGCCAATGAAAATAAGGGCAGGGCCAATAGCTGGGCTGCCAAGGGTTTATTGGCTAAAGTTTACCTCACCCTGGGTAAGAAGGCGGAAGCCATCAGTTTGCTGCAGGATGTTATTAGCAATAGCGGTTATTCGCTACAAGGCAGTTATGCCGGCCTGTTCTCAATTACAAATGAAATGAATTCGGAGATACTGTTCGCAATACGCTATAAAGCCGGGGGTCTTGGATTAGGTTCTCCCTTTGCCAATACATTTGCTCCCCTGGGAACGGGTTCGGCAGTAATCAACGGGGATGGCGACGGGTTAAATTATCCAACAGCTGAGTTGGATACATTAACGAATGGGGATCTTCGCAAACCTACCCTGATCGGTACGTTCGGAACCGGATTAGCTACTAAATGGTATGTTACAAAATTTCTTTCGCCGGTAACCCTGGTGGACGACGCAGAGAATGACTGGCCCGTCCTCCGTTATGCGGATATCTTATTAATGATGGCGGAAGCCCAGGGTTATAACCAAACGGGTATTGATATGCTGAATTCAGTAAGGCCCCGGGCAGGATTACCAAATTATTCAATGGCCACCCTCCCTTCTTTGGCGGCTTTTGAAACAGCCTTGTCAACGGAAAGAAGGATTGAGTTTGCATTTGAGAACCAGCGTTGGTTCGATCTTGTAAGATTTAATACAACGATGACCACCCTCACCGCTGAGCAATTGATCAGGGAGCATTTTGCCGACGAGTACGATTCCCATTATAGCCGGTATCTTCCGCCGACACCCACCCTGGCCGAGCTACAATCGAATATCAGCAGGGAGAAACTTTTATTGCCGATACCACAAAGAGAGATTGACACAAATACACAATTAAACATCACGCAAAACCCCGGTTACTAAATCACGTTTATAAATCCTCCTGTCGGGAAAAAATACCAGTAAAACTGATAACGATGTATAAACATTTTTTAATCTTACTCATGAGCAGTTTAGCTATCCTTTTCCTTGCCGCGCAGGATCCGGATACGACCTATAAACCTGTGGCTTATCCGGCAGGTTATTCCGCGCAACTAAATGTTGTATATACAAAAGCCGACGACTGGGAAGGCCGGGTAGATCTATACCTTCCTCCAAAAGAGAAAGGTTTATCGCCGGTGATAATCAATATTCATGGGGGAGGCTGGAACAAAGGCGTAAAGGAGTCACAAACAGGTTTCAATACTTTTTTTAAAATGGGTTTCGCGGTGGCAAATATCGAATACAGGTTGACGGGGCAGGCTACTGCACCCGCGGCCGTTGAGGATACCCGTTGCGCATTGATCTATTTAATCAGGAATGCAAAAGAGTTGAACATTGATATAAATAAGATCGTGATCATGGGCGGAAGCGCCGGCGGGCACCTGGCACTGATGGGAGGATTACTGGGTAACGACCGGCGCTTTGATAATAACTGTGCCGGTACAGAAACGATTAAGGTGGCTGCTATAATTGACAAATATGGGATTACCGATGTATGGGATTGGGGTTATGGAAAAAATATTACGAGTAAATCCGCGGCGCGTTGGTTGGGTCATCGCTCGGACGACAAAGAATTCGCCGCTTCCGTTTCACCGATTCATTATGTAAACAGTAAAAGTCCACCGGTATTTATTGTACATGGCGACGCGGATCCCACAGTTCCTTACCAGCAATCGGTTGACCTTCATAAAAAACTGGTGGAAGCAGGTGTAAAAACGGAATTTATCACGGTAAAAGGAGGTTTGCATGGGAAATTCGAGAAAGAAAAGAATTCCGAAATAAACAGATCCATCACCATTTTCCTCAAAGAACTCGGCATAGTCAAATTGTAGAATAGGCATAACAGTTAGCCTGGTAAGGCGTTTGGGAGGTTATCCACATGTGAAAAAAGGCATTGCGGTTTTTTGCAATTAACCATTTGTTTTTGATGAATCTGAAATTTTTCTTCTGTTCCTTAAAACTCCTTTGGCATTTGAGCCTATCTGTTGAATTATTTTGAACTACAGTCCGATTCATTTGCAGGTCATTAGTTGCAAATCGCAACTTTCCCAAAATCGTATTTTTTCAGCCTATTTTCTTGATTAGAAATATCTAAGACCAGCAATTTTGTTAATTTTTTTTTCTAAAATTGCATCTAGTCTGTTCCACGAACCAGCCACCTTTAATACACCTTTCCAATCTAATTTATCCAATTGAAAGCCATACCGTTTTAGGGTATAGGATTGTGTTGTTAAACCTTATCATTGAAAGAGCTTTCCAGCATTTTTTCATACCTGGAGAGTGTGGTCATTCGCAATGAAAATTCAATCAAAAGGCTGAGTTTTTTCAGGGAGTTGCTTACAGTCGCCATTTCAGCAGAACTAACTGGTAGTTTTCAGGGCGGGAAGAACCACCATTTGCAGTTCATAAAGGTTGACGGTTTTGAGAATTCCTGATCCTTATAAATAGGTCATTGCCGGCAGCAACAAATGTAAATTCACACTAAAAAGGTTAGAATGAAAGATCGTTACCCTGGTTATCGTTTCAAGAATATTTTTTCGATCAGTTTTATTTTGGATTTAATAGTTTTTCTACAGGATTCATTTACTGGTTTTAAAAATGACACCGGTTTAGTAAATCTGCCTCCACACCAGATCCCTTCAACTCAAACAGCATCCATGACTTTCCTGTCCGCCCGGTATTGCGAACCAGCAGGGCAGTTTTCTGCTATAGTCCAGGGATTTAATATTTAACAAGAAAAGAAAGCAACCTAACTACAAAAATAGCCGCAAAAATGAGAAGAATTTACTCGTCTTCGTTTACTGGGAAAATCGCATTCATTTTATTTACGCTGCTCTCGGTAACCTGTCTGCCAGTGCTGGGTCAGAATGTTCCTGAGTTAATATATTACAAGTTTGACGTTCCTGGTGCCAATACGCAAAACTTTGCCAGCAGCCCGGTGGGAAACAACCCGGCGCCCGTAAACGGATTAACTATGGGAAGTACGGGCCAGTTTGGTGCGGCACTAATAGGCAATGGAGGCACAAATACCTCCAACCAGGTTAATTCGGGCTGGCCTTTGAACCTGGGCACGGGGCCATGGACTCTCAGCATGTGGTTAAATAATTTCCCCGCCACTGCGTCTACTACTCAATATTTTTTTGGCGGGGGTGGCGGATCCGCTTTCCGATGTTTTACAGGGGGTGTTGCTGGTAATAATGCCTTAATGCTAAGGGGGACAGGCCTTACTGATGTTCCTGTCACAAATATCGGATCGAACCCCACAGTTATCCATTTTGTCCGTGAAATCACACCCGCGAGTGTTATTAAAGTTTATAGAAATGGAGTGCTGGAAAGTTCGATTGCACAGGGGACACCAACACTGACCGGAACGGATTTTTGGGTTGGTGCCTATTCAGGCACAACGACTGCTTTTCCATCGGGCTGCATTATGGATGAGTTTCGCTTGTATAATCGCGCCCTGGATGCTGCGGAAGTGGGCGCCACCTGGAACATTTCTTTACCCGGAGGTCCCTGTACGGAGCCACCGGTTCCGGGAAATATTGTAGCAAGTGCAAACCCCGTTTGTCTCAATACCAACTTTACGCTTAGCACGACCGGAGGAAGTTTTGGATCCGGCCAAACCTACCAATGGCAAATTTCTTCCGACAATAGTACCTGGAATAATTTAAGCGGGGCAACCAATTCCTCCCTCACTACTTCACAATCAACCAGTAATTATTATAGAGTGGCCGTAACCTGTGGTACAACTACTGTCAATTCTGCAAGCATCCAAGTCATTACACCGGCTGCCATTTCGGGTTCATTCACAATAAACAGCAACCAACCCACAGGCGGCAGTAATTTCCAAAGTTTCAATGCAGCTTACGATTATATTAAGTGCGGGATCAATGGCGCAGTGACTTTCAACGTGGATCCCGCTTCGGGACCTTATACAGAGCAATTGATCATGACGCCGATACCCGGTGCATCGGCAACGAATACTATCACTTTCAATGGGAATGGCAGGGTACTGCAGTTCTTAGCCACCAATACCAATGAAAGGGCCGTTATCAAATTGAATGGTGCAGACCATATCACTTTTGACAGCCTTACTATCAATGCCCTGGGTACGGTAACTACCGAATATGGATTTGGCATACAATTGATCAATAATGCTGATTCCAATACGGTCAGAAAATGTACCATTAACATTACCGATAATTTGACGTCGACAAATTATGCAGGGATTGTTATCAGTGCCAGCCACACTTCGGCTACGACAACAGGAAATACAGAATCGGATGGAAACCTGTTCCAGCAAAACACGGTCAAGGGAGGATATTATAGTGTTACCAATGTAGGTAGTTCAACAGTAGCCAACCAGCGCAACCGGTTTGTAAGGAATATCATCCGTGATTACTATCTCTATGGATTCTATGTGAACGGCAGTTTCCAAACCACAATTGATGGAAATGATATCAGTCGTCCTTCCAGGACCAATTTAGGTACTGCGACTTCTTACGCCATTTATTTTACCGGTTTGAGCACTTCGGCCAGGGTAAACGGGAACTTTATACATGGATTGTTGGATGTTGCCCCCACCAGCACCAACGATGTGTATGGAATTTATTTCACTGGCGTAGATGCGCTGGGTGGGCTGGAAAACCTGGTGAGCAATAATGCCATTTATGATATCAAGAGTAATGGTGTTATTTATGGAATCTACAATGCGGGCTCAGACAATGTATTCTACTACCATAATACCATTTCACTGGATCATGCCGCCAGTACTACAACGGAAGTGACGCGTGGTTTTTATCAAACAACCAGCGCCGCAGGAATTGAGTTCAAAAATAATCTCATTACGATCAGTCGTGGTGGGACAGGGCAAATGCACGCACTTTATTTCAATACCGCGGCTTCCACGATCGTATCCAATTATAACAACGTATATATCCTGACGGCAGCTAATGTCTTCTTTGGTTATAATGGTACCAACCAGGCCACCCTGGCCAACTGGCAGACGGCTACCACACAGGATCTGAATTCAATATCCGTTAATCCATTGTATGTTAACCTGGCCAGTGGAAACCTGATGCCTACTTCGGCAGCTATGAACGACCTGGGCACAGCATTGCCACTGGTAACAACTGATATTTTGGGTGCGGCCCGCAGCGCCACCAACCCGGATATGGGGGCCTGGGAATTTACGGTGGGCCCCTGTACTGTTCCTCCAACACCGGGCGACGCCAATTCGAGTGTAACAGCACCAGTCTGTCCCAATGAATTGGTGACACTCAACCTGGCAAATAATTCAATTGGAACAGGCCAAACCTATATCTGGCAGAGTGCGAGTTCTCTGGCAGGTCCCTGGACTGATATCAGTTCAGCTTTGATAGCTCCGAACTATAATATCAACCCAACAGTTACACTTTATTACCGTGTAGCCGTAACCTGCAGTGGTAATACGACCTATTCCACCCCTGTGCAGGTATTTGTAAATGCTTTATTCCCAGCCGGCACTTATACCATCAACAAAACACAACCGACCACCTGGCCGGCAACAGGTAATAATTTCAATAGCTTTAATGCTGCTTACAATGCTTTGCGTTGTGGCATTGCCGGAGCCGTAGTCTTTAACGTGGTTTCCGGAACAGGTCCTTATACCGAGCAGGTGATCATGGGACAGATCCAGGGTACCTCTGCAGTCAATACTGTTACATTTAATGGAAATGGGGAAACCATTACTTTCCTTTCCACGAATACGAATGAAAGGGCGGTCTTCAAATTAAATGGAACCGATCACTTCATTTTTGACAGCCTGACGGTAGTTCCGCAAGGTTCTGCCACCACAGAATATGGTATCGGGTTCCATTTAACTAATAACGCGGATTCCAATATTATCCGCAACAGTACTATTACACTCAGCAATTCCACGACCTCAACGAATTTTGCGGGCATTGCATCAAGTGCCGGGATCACACCTACCACTACCGGTTCGAACGTCAGTGATTTTAATATTATAGACAATAACACCATTACAGGCGGTTATTATGGAATAACGATGGTCGGAAGCACATCGGAAGCTGTAGGAAACAACCAGATTACCCGCAATAAGATTCGTGATTTCTATTTCTATGGCATATACCTGAGTGGCAATTTCAATACCCTGGTAGAAGCCAATGATCTCTCCCGGCCGGTGCGCACCAATGGTACCACCTGCTACAACGTATATATGACTTCGCTGAACACGGGTGTGAAAGTGTCCAAAAACCGGATTCATAATCCGTTTGATGGCAATCCAACTTCCACCAGCACCTTCGCCGGTGTATATGTTACTGGTGTTGATGCCCTGGGCGGGTTGGAAAACGTGGTCAGCAATAATGCGATTTATAATGTTAATGGGAATGGTATACAGTATGGAATGTACAATGCCGGCTCCGATAATATTTTCTACTATCACAATACCGTGAACCTTGATGATCTGACTGCCACGACAACCAGCGACTGTTATGGTTTTTACCAAACCACGGCAGCCAGCGGTATTGATCTGAAAAATAATCTGATCAGTATTACAAGGGGAGGCCCCGGTGATAAATATTGCCTGTTCTTTAATACGGCGACCTCTGTCATTACTTCCAATTACAATAATCTTTACCGGAATGCCTTGAATGCCTATACCGGGTATAATGGCAGTAACCAGGCGAGTTTGCTGAACTGGCAAACGGCCACTTCACAGGATGCCAATTCACTTGCGCTGAATCCATTCTTTACAGATCCTTCCAGTGGTGATCTTGCTCCCCGTTCACCCGGGCTGGATAATAGAGGCACGCCGATAGCGTTGATAACAACTGATATCAATAACCAGGTAAGAAGTGCCACAACACCTGATATCGGGGCCTGGGAATTTACGGTGCCTAACTGCGTGGCACCACCGGTAGCCGGTGCTGCGATCGCTATACCCAATACCGGTATTTGCCTGGGTACGCCTATTGAATTAGGCCTGGCTGGCAATTCATTCGGGGCAGGCCAAATTTATCAATGGCAGATTGCCACAAATATTGCTGGTCCCTATACCGACCTTGGAACACCTATGCAATTCCCGGATACGACAATTCTTGCTTCAGGCACTTATTATTACCAGGCAGTGGTTACCTGTAGCGGGCAGTCTGTAACCTCAACCCCGGTATTGGTAAATATGAATCCCGCATTTCCTGCCGGTGTCTATACAATTAATAATACAACTCCCACAACCTGGCCAGGCGCCGGGGTGGGATCTAACTTCAATTCATTTGTAGAAGCGGTTGCCGTGATGGAATGCGGGATTGCAGGTGCCGTAACTTTCAATGTAGCTCCCGGAACCTATACAGAGCAGGTGAGAATGCACCGGATTACAGGTGCATCCAATACCAGCCGGGTAACTTTCCAGAGTGCCAATGGTAATCCTTCCTCCGTCATTCTTACCTATGCTTCAACTGCCGCAGCATCCAATTATACACTGCAACTGGACAGCGCAAGCTTTATTACCTGGCGTGGCATAACGATCAATGCAACCAACGCAAGTAATGGCAGGGCAATCGATATTGCCCGAACTGCTTCGGACGACAGCATTGTTAATTGTATTATTAATGTTCCGGCTGTAACGCTTACAACCACAGCAGTTGTGGGTATACATGCCACTGCTCTATCCGGAGGTAATCACACCATCAAGGGCAATACGGTAACTGGTGGAACCAGCGGTATCTATATTGCCAGCGCCACTACGCCTGCTATCAGCCGTTATAATGTTATTGACAGCAATTTTGTCAATGGCAGTTACCAGTACGGTATTTATAGCAGCGGTAACCAGTTTGTGTCAGTAAGCAAGAATACAGTGAATACAACAGCGCCAAGGGCGACCACTTCCTATTCTGTTTACCTGACCAATTCCGATTCGGCTTACCGGGTAAATGACAATCTTGTCAATATTAATAGTGTCACTACGACAAATTATGGAGTATATCTTACCGGTTGTGCAGCAGCTGCTGCTAACCCGGGTAGTGTTTCCCGGAACAAAGTGATAGCGCTTACGGGAAATACAGGAACGCTCTATGGTATTTATCAAACCGGTGGCGATAATAATCATTCCTTCAACAATATTGTAAATATTAATACCAGTGCCACTACTTCCTATGGTATCTATAGCACGAGTGGTACAGGTGGAATCAAATATTATAATAACTCTGTTCAGAATGCTTCACCGGCAACCGGAACTACCAATGCGGCCGCCTATTTCGCCCATACCAGCTCCACGCAGGGCGCGGTGAATATCAGAAATAATATCTTCTCGCATATCGCCAATGGATTTGCGATGCAGGTTACCAATACGGCGAATATCTACTCTGATTATAACATGTTGTATACCGCCGGCCCAACACTGGTCCGGTTTGGTACGGTTAACTATGCCAACCTGCAGGCCTGGAAAAATGCACAGAACTGGGATTTTGGATCGATTGTATATGCCCCTGCCTTTGCGGCCGGCAATGAATTGCAACCCGATCTGGCCAATGCCAACTCCTGGGCCATGCATGGCCGCGGAGTGCAGATACCCGGCAACGATGCCGATATCAATGGTAATCCCAGGCCTACCACACTGACTTCAGGCGTACCGGATATGGGCGCTTATGAATTCCTTCCCACGGTGAATCCGCCCGTATTACCCGCCACGCCTGCCAGCCCGGCAGCAGGTACTACGCAGGTATTTATGTTTGGTACGGATACTGTTCAAAAAATAACCTGGGCTCCTGCATCCACCGTTCCAGCAACGGTGGAGGTCAGAAGATATTCCGGGGTGATCCCGCCGGGATTGGCTCCGGGCCAGCAATCCATGTATTTCTATACGGATGTGGATATTACCGGTAGCGCACCGACCAATTACAGCATGCAACAGTTTTACATTGATCCCTGGATGCGTGATATTCCCCAGGAGCCAACCGTTAAACTGGGAAGAACCGATGCGGCCAACGCGTGGTTCGTTTCATCTAATAGCGTAGTCGACTTCCTGGGCAATTCCATAACAGAACCCAACCTGACTTATATCGACAAGTTTACCGGCATGACCGATGGGCAGGCTCCGGCACCGCCGGCGCCGCCTGTAAGTTTGCCGGATACTTCCAACCGCGGACGTCGTTTCTGGGTTGCCTACGGACACCACTATGGTTTCAGCAGCAATTCGCAGGATATGGTACTTTATTTAAGCGCGGAAGATGCAGCGAATGTAACCGT
>DASUMO010000212.1:0-11600 GCA_036277695.1 Chitinophagaceae bacterium | reverse complement strand
AAAGGAAGCAGGCATCCCTGGTATGACTGGACCAATGCTGCAGGCTATACCGGGTTACTGGCACTCGGTAACATTAGTGATAAACCGGTTTACCGGGATAAACTCATAGAAATTGGAAACTTATTGAATTGGCAAACCGGTCCCAGGCGTTTTCATGCCGATGATTATTGTATCGGGCAGACTTACGCCTTGCTCTATGCGAAATCCAGGGATGAAAGAATGATCGCCAATTTCCGCGGGCTGGCCGATAGCATTGTGTCGGCGCCTCATACGGAAAGCCTGGAATGGAAGAACGGGATCGCGAACCGCGAATGGGCCTGGTGCGATGCTTTGTTTATGGGCCCAACTGCCCTCGGTTATTTAAGCACCGTTACGGGCGAACAAAAATACCTGGACATCGCTTCCCAACTCTGGTGGAAGACTACTGATTATTTATATGACAGTATGCAACACCTGTATTCGAGAGATGGAAGTTTTCTCGATAAAAAAGAAAAGAATGGCGCCAAGGTATTCTGGAGCCGGGGCAATGGATGGGTATTTGCCGGCCTGGCCAGGGTGTTGGAAAATATGCCGGATAACTATCCCGGTAAACCCCGTTTTGTCAGCTTGTATAAGGACATGGCGGCGAGAATAATTTCCCTGCAACAGGCAGATGGAAGTTGGCATGCTTCGTTGCTGGACCCGGAAAGTTACCCGGTTAAAGAAATGAGCGGCACCGGATTTTATTGTTATGGATTGACCTGGGGTCTTAACCATGGTTTGCTGGATAAAACCCAGGCCTGGCCTTCAATACAAAAAGCATGGAAAGCATTGGTATCATCTGTCCACAAAGACGGAATGCTGGGATATGTGCAGCCGATTGGTGCAGCTCCCAACAAAGTGGATGCGGGCAGTACTGAAATATATGGGGTAGGCGCTTTCTTACTGGCCGGAAGTGAAATATATACATACCTGCAAAAACGCTAAGGAACAAACAATGCCATGAAACTCTTACCACCTAAAGAGAACCGCTGTTGGAGGCTTGATAGTTGAACCGCAGAGACTGGGAGACGCAGAGATTTTGTCAGTATATTTCCTTAAACCAAAGCTTCCCATAACACTTCAACCGGGTGTAATGCTTTTCGGCCAGTACCATCTTTCACCTGGTGCCGGCAGCTAGTGCCGGGCGCTGCAATGATCGTATCTGCAACCTGGCTGCGAACGGCAGGAAACAAAACAAGCTCACCAATCTTCATGGAGAGCTCATAATGTTCTTTTTCATACCCGAAAGAACCGGCCATCCCGCAACAACCGGAGGGGATGTTCTCAACAGTATAATTTTCCGGAAACGATAATATTTTTAAAGAGGTTGAGAGACCGGCAAGCGCTTTTTGCTGGCAATGCCCGTGCAGTTTTATAGATCTTTTCTCTTTACTGAACTGGTCGGCCCGGATATTTCCTTTATCGATCTCGGCAGCGAGGAATTCATCAATCATCAAAACATTCGCCGCCAGTTGTTTTGCCTTGTCGAACAGTTCTTCATCCGCGAGATCAGGATATTCGTCGCGGAAACAAAGTATGGCAGAAGGTTCTATACCAATTAATGGTGTAGTGGCATTGACCAGCGGGTGAAGTAACGCAATATTCCTGTTTGCAATTTCCTTGGCCTTCCGGATTAATCCTTTGGACAGCCAGGCCCTGCCACTTTCAATATGTTCAGGAATGATGACTTTATAACCCAATCGTGCCAGGAGCTGGATCGTTTTAATCCCGGTTTCGGTGTCATTATAATTGGTAAACTCATCACAGAATAAGTAAACCGTTTTTTGTTCTTCGGCACCAGAAGGTTTGTTGCCTTTATACGAGGAGTAGTTTTTCTTGTACCAGTTCTTCAATGTTGTTTTGTGCAGGGTGGGCAGGGAACGTTTAACAGCAAAACCAGACAGTTTTTTGATCATCGTACTGATGCCGGGTTGGGTGACCATAAAATTATAGAGACCCGGCATTAAGGACCCCAGCTTTGCGGTTGCACTGAAGTTGGCAATCAGTTTTGACCGGAACGGTACGCCATTGGCATCATAATAATGCTGCATGAATTCGGCCTTCAGTTTTGCCATATCCACATTACTGGGGCATTCGGACTTGCAGCCTTTGCAACTCAGGCAAAGGTCCATTACCTCGTATATTTCTTTATGGTCAAAACGATTGAGTTTATCCGAATTCGTAAGAAACTCTCTTAAAATATTAGCCCTTGCTCTCGTCGTGTCCTTTTCGTTACGGGTGGCCATAAAGGAGGGGCACATGGTGCCGCCGGACAACTGCGTTTTCCGGCAATCGCCGCTGCCATTGCATTGCTCGGCATGCTGCAGGATATCCTGGTTATAGAATCTGAATACTGTTTTGAAAGCGGGGGTCTGCTTGCCGGGTGTGTACCGCAACATCGTATTCATCGAAGGAGTATCGACAATCTTATTCGGGTTAAATATATTTTCCGGGTCCCAGGTCTTTTTTATTTCCTGTAAAAGCCGGTAATTTTTTTCACCCACCATTTGTTTGATGAATTCTCCCCTTAGCCTTCCATCGCCATGTTCACCGCTTAGCGAGCCTTCGTATTTTTTTACCAGTGTAGCAATTTCTTCGGCAATGGTTCTGAAAAGCTGGTTACCTTCCCTGGTTTTTAGATTGATGATAGGCCGTAAATGGATTTCTCCGGAGCCGGCATGTGCATAGTGCACAGAATACAAATTGTGTTTCTTCAGAATTTCGTTGAAATCGCGGATATAGGCGGGCAGGTCGTTTACATCCACGGCAGTATCCTCAATTACCGGCACGGCTTTTTCATCGCCCGGTAAATTGCTGAGCAGTCCCAGTCCGGCTTTGCGCAGTGTCCATATTTTTTTACTGTCTTCGCCAAATAATAAGGGAAAGTGATAACCAAGACCTGCAGCCCTCATATCGGCCTCAACTTGTTGGGCAATTGCGAGAATTTCTTCACGGGTTGAGCGGGCGAATTCTATTACCAGGATGGCGCCCGGGTCACCCAATACAAAAAAACGGTTTTTTATTTGTTCCTTGTTCTCTTTTGTACATTCCAGGATATAATGATCGATCAGTTCGCTGGCGCTGGGTTTGTACTTTAATGCAATAAGGTTGGCATGCAGGGATTCGTCAATCGAATTAAAATGTACGCATAATAAACCCACTTCTTTCGGCGGCAGGGGAACCAGGTTCAATTTTATTTCTGTAATGAAAGCCAGGGTGCCTTCGGAGCCAGCGATCAGCTTGCAAAAATTAAAATCTTCAGCACCTGCCGTAAAAGGGGCTGATTCTAACAATACATCTACCGCGTAGCCGGTATTTCTCCGCTCCACTGATTTTTTTGGAAATTCTTTCCGGATCTCCACCTGGTTCTCATAATCACTTAAAAGGCTGCGAACTTTACTGTAAATAATAGCTTCCAATCCCTGGCCCTCACATTTCTTATGAAACGTATCAATATCTATTGATTGAAAAAGCGCCTCGCTGCCATCGCTTAACAATGCTTTTGTTTCCAGCAAATGTTCCCGGGTGCTCCGATAGACTACGGAATTGGAACCGCAGGAATTATTCCCCACCATACCACCGATCATAGCCCTGTTGGCCGTTGAAGTTTCCGGTCCAAAAAATAAACCATAGGGTTTCAGGAACATATTCAATTCATCACGGATAACCCCGGGTTGCACCCTTACCCATTTTTCGTCTGTATTGAGTTCAATAATCTGTGTAAAATATTTCGAGACGTCCACTACAATCCCATTCCCCACCACCTGTCCCGCAAGGGATGTACCGGCTGTTCTTGGAATCAAAGATGTTTTCTCCGCCCTTGCAAATGCAATCAGTCGTTTTAAATCATCAATTGTTTTGGGAACAGCTACGGCTAGCGGCATTTCCCGGTAAGCCGAGGCATCGGTGGCATATAAAGTCCGCATGGTCCTGTCGTCAAAAAACTCGCCATCCAATTGCCTGGCCAGGCGCTTCAATTTCTCTTTCATTTACAGAAATGCTCTTCGTTTGGTATGGCTTCAAAAATAGCCTGTTTTTGGTTTTTAAGTTCACAAACTTGTGCGCCTAAACTCAGGACTGTACAGGCCACCCAACCGGCTGCTAAGTCTTTACTTGGGGAGTGGTGGGGAAGAAAATATATTTGCCCCTTGTGGTGAAGGCCTGGAATGCCATGGCTAAACATAGCGTGCATGATAACGGGTTTCTCGGGTTTATGCAGGGCACCGGCAAAGAACCCAAGGAATCGCAACCAGTTACCTATGACCGGGAACCTGATTTTGAAGATTTCGGATTAGGCTGTTTTCTGTTAGCGGCCAGTGAAGTTTTTAAGTTGAGAAAATAGGAAAAGCATTTTACATCCCAAAAATCTTGTTTGTAAAAAAATGGGACGCTATGGTCGCAGAGCAATCGCAAAGGGCGCTAAGAATTGCTGTTTTAGATGCCAGATATACTTAGCGTCCACAGCGCTTCCCTGCGATCTTTGCGTCCAAATTTTTTCCAGTACAGCAGTTTTATGTGATTTCGCACCAAACCACGTGATGGTCACTGGCAACATGTAATTCTTTTTCCAGTTCATCATATACTGTCCATCTTTTAGGGCTTATGCCGGGCCAGGCCCCCTTTCGAAACAGACCACAGGTTGTGATCCGGCTGAATAATGCCGGCGAGAGCAGCAGGTAATCTATTTTATTATTGTCATTGCCGAGGCCATAGGTGCCCTTTCCGGGAAATTCACCGGGATCAAAATTCGGGTGATCAGATATTTCCTTTAACGTGGTATTGGCCAGCAGGGGTTGAAGCGGATTGCTGTTGGGGGTATCGTTTAGGTCGCCCAGCACAATTACATTTTTGTGTCCATCGGCAATTAACTGTTTGTAGATCGCTGCTGTTCTTTTGGCCTGTTCCATTCGTTTATTTTGCGAGGCCGAGTTATTACCACCAAATTTGCTTTTGAAATGATTGGGGAGGATCCAGATCTCTTCGCCTTCAGGAGTTTCGACACAGAATTCAGGGCAATCCCTGCTGAATATCGTTTTTTTATTCGCATCCAGGTCATGAATATGGCTTCTCATAATGCCTATATTATAACCAGACTTTGTCATCAGACCCACATCAATACCTCTTTCATCATTTCCGTCGATAAGCATCACATGCGGGTAAGGTTTTCCTCCCACTTTTGACAACACAAAATCACTGAACTGTTTCAGCGCTACGCGGTGTTCAGCTTCGATGACGGCGACAATATCGGCATCCACGTCACGGATCACCCGGCCGGTGTTCATGATTGCGGTTTCATTGACATGCACCATTTTGTGTTCCACCCATCCTACCCAGTCGGCCCGACCATTGGCTACTATTTCAACCGGCCCGCTTTGGGGCCGCTTAATAAACTGGCCTCTTATTTTGCGGAGGATAACGAATGGTCCCATATCTGTTTTCAGGATGCCAAGGGCTTTCAGCAAGTCCAGCATTTTTTTCTTGGTCGCGTTTGTATAATCTGCTTTTTCAAACAAAGCATTCAGTTCCGCTTCCTGCTTTACTACCTGTTGAGCCTCGGCTGATTCTTCATTGAATGCTTTGGCACGATCGAACAAATTCTCTACATTATAGGCTGCTATTTTCATAAAATATGTTTTAGGTAAACTTGTATTTCCCAGTTGACATTCCTTACCTGAGGTAAACGAATAGATTGGTTGTTGATTGGATCACTCTTTAATGAAAGGTATTTCAATTTTTTGCGTTTGTAAATACCCAAAAAGTAGTATTTCAGGCAGCGGGTCGGGGAAAAGCCCGGTTACCAGGTTTCAGATAAACATTAAATTTGGGGAACAGTGAATGCCGGAATAATCAAAGGATTCAGCGTGACCTCGCATTGAAGTAAATTGGCTGATTCGATCCAAGCAACACCATCTCTGATTTTACAAATGAGATAGAATGGTGAATATTTATGAGATATTAAAAAATCATCCAGGCCTTTCCAGGCAACTTAGCTGTAAAGACCTGCTCTTTACGCAATACGACTGCCCCCAGATTGAAAGAAAGGAGCGTTTTTATGTAGAGTGCAACTTTATTGCCTATGTTATCAATGGCAGGCGGATTTTTTATAAAAACAAAAAAGCCTGGGAACTCAGTGAGGGTACCTGTGTATTTGTAAAGAAAGGAACTCATATTGCCGAAAAAGAAGGGGAGGAGGGTTGGTGTGTCATGGTTTTCTTTATACCTGATCATTATCTCAAGCAATTCATGAATGAGAACCGAAAGAGTTTATCATTAAATAGTTTGCCGGAAGCAGGGGTGGAGCACCTGTTGCCACTGCATGTCAATGATCTTAGCCGCTCCTTTTTTTTCTCCATGCTTCCCTATTTTGGCCAGACACCCCCACCGCCTGAAAATCTAATTGAATTAAAATTCAAAGAACTGGTCCTGTCCTTGCTTTCAGATAAAGAAAATGAAAGATTCCTTTCCTATCTCAATAACCTGAGTAATGATAAGCTGCCTTCGATCGAAGAAATAATGCATAATAATTATACGTTCAACCTCAGTTTGACAGAATATGCAAAGCTGGCGGCCAGGAGTGTTCCTACTTTTAAACGTGAATTCAAAAAGATATTTAAGGAAACCCCGGCTAAATGGGTGCAGAAAAAAAGACTGCAACTGGCAACCGAGTTACTTCAGAATACCCCTTTGAGTGTGTGGGAAGTCACCTATGAATGCGGATTTGAGAACCCTACTCATTTCAGCCGTGTTTTCAAGGAGAAAATGGGCACAACCCCATTGCAATACCGGATTCAATTCAAACCTGCTCCATAATCCATTGAAAAGCCGTTTCCTGGTTTTTGATACAAATAGAAACAATTTTGACCCGCAGGGAAACAAGCGAGTACCCCCTGACAAAATATCTTTAAGGAGCAATTCTTTAACCTGTAAATTTTATTTATATGGAAGCCGTATTGGATCCCACCGGGTTGATCAGTCCTGTACTTGGTCAGTTTATTATTGAAGAAGAAAAAAACCGAAGGCTTTCTGAACCGGTCCTCAAAGCGCTCAAAGAAGGAGGCTTTTTAAAATTGTTTTGTCCCCTTTCCCTGGGGGGGTCGGAATCCGACCCGCTCTTTGTTGCAAAGTTGGTGGAGGAAGTAGCCGGACAGAATACAGCCGCCGGCTGGTCTATGATGGTTGCCAATACATCCGCCTGGTGGTGCCGCTCACTGCCTGAACAGGGTGTGCGGGAGATCTTTATGAATAACGGGGATACATTTGTGGCCGGAGCCTTTCATCCTCCTGTCCAGGCTACCCCAACAAAGGGAGGTTACCTAATCAATGGCAGAAGTCCCCTGGCTAGTAATGTGCACGAGGCTAAATGGATCTTTGTTACCGCTTTAATTATGGAACAGGGACAGGTAAAGATCAGGAACGGCATGCCCGAAGTAATAGGCGTTTTCATGAAGGCAGGTGAGTGCCGGATCATTGATACCTGGTATACCCTCGGTATGAAAGCCACCGATAGCAATGATGTAGTGGCAGAAAATGTATTTGTGGCCGATCACTTGTTTTTTCCGCTTATGCCAGGGCTGGCAACGAATTCTTATTACCAGGGTCCGCTCTATAAGTTCCCGGCAATTGGGGCCAGTATTGCCTGCCTGATCGCGCCGGTAGCGCTGGCAGTTGCCCGCAATGCGATTAATGAAGTAAAAAATTTGGCTACAAAGAAAACACCATTTGGATCAGCCGTACCGATGCGGGAGAGGGGTGCGGTCCAAAGAAAATTGGGCATGGCAGAAGCTATGGTGCAATCGTCCCGGGCCTATCTGCATCATACGATAGGTGAATGCTGGAAAAAAACAGTTGCGGGGAAAGAGCTGTCGCTGGAAGAAAGGGCAGGCTTATTACTCGCAGCAACTCATACAAATCAAAGTTGTTTCAGTGCTGTGGATCTTATGTATTCGGCTGCAGGTAGCAGTGCTATCTATACGACAAATAAATTAGCTCATTATTATGCCGACGCACAGGTGATAAGACAGCATGGTTTTGTAAATGACAGCCGTTATGAAACAGCAGCTCAGGTTTATTTGGGTTTGCAACCTGATCTCCCTGTGTTGGCATTTTAGATTTTGATAAGGAACCTGATGTATTTGGAGTTCAGTCCTGAATTCCCTGTTGGATGACAATACTGTAAATTACACTTCATCACTTTCAGTCTATCCCAAATTGCCGTCTGCATATTGGGATTTGCAGGTTGTATTTTCTGCAATAATCCAAACAGGACCTTTGGATTTCCTTTTCAAGAGATGCTGTAAATGCGGCAACACTAATATCCGGCCGGGGGGCGGAGTTGGTCAAATCCTTATATATGTGTAAAAAAGCCTCGTTCGTAATTTTTTCCGCGTTCTCAAAATCGAAGGAATACTGAAAAGCAATTGACATGGCATGACCATAATAGTTGCAGTATAACCTTTTCTGCGCTCTTCTTTTGTTAAGCCTGCAGCCATCCAAAATTTTTTTTATTTGTCGGTTGGTCATTGGTACTTCGTCGACAATGTTTCCTGGATTTTGGAAAGGAAGTAAACAGTCCGGTTCGTTGTGGCCTGTTAGCAGGTAACGGATCTATAACTATTTATATTTCGGATAGGGATGGAAAAGAAATTTATTTCGATGGGCACATTCTTTAATCAACTCTGCACTTTCGTCCCTTTTGTAATTCTTCCAGGGACAGGTTTTCTTCGGGTGCAAGGCTCCATTCAACAGAAAATTTCTTCCTACCGAAGTTATTTTTAGGGCTTAACGCTTGCAAAATGGAAAGGGTTGCCCATACGCATTGTTAATAGTCGTATACAGATTGGTTACTATTTAGCTGCAGTCGTCAGCAAGCAGGGGAACTCCCTCTCACCAAATTCGGGGAGGACACAACTCTTTATACATGCTCACCGATACTAACCAGGTAATGTGCATTAGGAAGTTGTAGCAGCAGCACATGGGAAAACTTTCACTACACAAGAAAAATACTGGACTTCTTTATTGACTAATGGGTAAAGAATAAGATTGTAGTTGCATGGCTACAACCCATTTAAACAATTATCGCATGAAAAAAATGTTAACCATCCTGGCCGTAAGTGTCTTTATGGTAGCCGCCTGTTCCAAGACTACAACTAACAACCCGGAACCAGGTGACTGCAATGGAACTGCCAAATCATTTGCCGCTGATGTGAGCCCTGTCATTCAATCATCCTGTGCTATTGGTTCAGGATGTCATGGATCCGGCAGTCAAAACGGACCGGGTGTATTGGCAAATTATTCCCAGGTATCCAGTGCGCGTACTGCCATTCGTTCAGCTATTATTTCAGGACGTATGCCTGTTAACGGTAGCCTGTCAGCGGCACAAAAGAATGCAATTATATGCTGGATAGATAATGGTGCGCCCAATAACTAAGCAACCGGCTAATAAAGCCATCGGCTTTATCCTATGAATTTTTAAAAACCGGTACTATGAAAGGAAGGCGGGACGCCGTGAAAACTAGCTAATGTTCCAGGAATAGCGCAAAGCATGTTCATTTATTCAACTAATTCTTCAAAACCACATTATTTATGAGAAAAAGCTTAGCGTTTTTACACATATTATTACTTGTTTCATGTTATTCGTTTTCACAGGGCGTAGGTATTGGAACGGCTTTACCCGACGGTTCAGCGGCATTGGATATTACCGCTACAAACAAAGGATTACTTATACCCCGGATGGGGACAGCCGCTATCCTGGCTATTCCCAATCCTGCCCGGGGATTGATGGTTTATGACACTTCAACGCTTCAGCTGAAGGCAAATATTGGAACGCCGCAGGCACCCAACTGGCAGGCAGTTGCAGGAAACGGGGGTGCAGCGTGGAACCTTACAGGTAACACCGGAATTGATCCTGTCAATCAATTTATCGGGACTACCGACAACCAGCCCTTGCGTTTCAGGATAAACAATATACGGTCCGGTGAATTGCACCCGGCAACCGGGAACATTTTCTGGGGTATGCATGCCGGCGAGGCAAATACATCAGGTTTTAGCAATGTAGCCATCGGAACAGGAGCGTTAAAATCCGATATAGAAGGCGCCAACCTGGTAGCGATAGGAGATTCTGCATTATATAATAATGGCAGAAACAACCCCGTTCCCGGAGCCCTTGGTATTTCTAATACCGCGATAGGATCAAAATCATTATTTTCTAATACTATTGGCAGCGCTAATACAGCAGCGGGCACCAACTCACTTCGCTCTAACACCGATGGCACGGCCAATACGGCTTTTGGCGTTGCGGCACTTTTTTCCAATACAACAGGAGGGTTAAATACCGCTATCGGAGGCAGGTCACTCTCTTCCAACACCACCGGAAATCTTAATACTGCCACCGGTTGGGAATCGTTGCATTCCAACACTACGGGTGTTTTTAATTCCGCATTCGGAAGTTTTGCCCTTGATTCCAATACTACGGGTAATAACAATACCGCTACTGGCTTCGCCTCTCTTCATTTTAATACCACCGGAGAAGAAAATACAGGGGCGGGTATAAGATCACTTTTTTCTAATACAACGGGTGGCTTTAATACAGCCCTGGGTAGTCATTCACTTTTTACAAATACTACCGGTGAAAGTAATACGGCTACAGGCTATCAATCGCTTTTTTTCAACACTACGGGTGCTGTTAATACAGCTACAGGATTTCAATCACTGTTTTCCAATACCACGGGTAACAGTAATACAGCAGCCGGTGTTGCATCACTTTTTTCCAATACCACAGGTAGTCGTAATACCGCTACCGGCTTCCAGTCACTTGGCGGCAACACAATAGGTAATAACAACACGGCTTCTGGTTTTCAGTCACTTCGATCCAACACGACTGGTAATGCCAATACAGCTACCGGTGTTTCGGCGCTCTTTTCCAACACCACAGGCAATGCAAATACGGCCCATGGGAATGCTTCACTTGTTTCCAATACTACGGGTGTGAATAATACAGGAATTGGTTCCCAATCGCTTTCTGCCAATACAACGGGCCTTAACAATGTCGCTACAGGTTTTCAATCGCTTTTTGCCAATACGACTGGTATAAATAATACGGCCGGGGGCAGCTCATCACTTTCTGCAAACACGACTGGGTTTCAGAATACCGCTTTAGGGAGTTTTTCACTATTGACAAATGTTACCGGCAACTCGAATACAGCAATCGGATTTGGCGCCGATGTTAGCGCGGGTAACCTTACTAATGCAACAGCGATTGGAGAAGGAGCAATTGTAAATGCTTCAAACAAGGTACGCATTGGAAATGGAGCAGTAACTGTCATAGAAGGCCAGGTTCCATTTACCACTCCATCGGACGGCCGTTTCAACTTCAATATAAAGGAGGATGTAAAAGGCCTGGATTTTATTATGCAGTTGCGCCCGGTTACTTACCAGTTTGATGTAAATCGGTTTGATCAGCAATGGGGCGATAAGTCAACCGCACCCAGAAGCACTATGGTACTGGCTTCGTATAATGAAGCAACGGTTATCCGCCGCACCGGTTTCATTGCACAGGAAGTAGAAAAAGCCGCGATGGCTAG
>DASUMO010000211.1:0-3967 GCA_036277695.1 Chitinophagaceae bacterium | reverse complement strand
AAATAAAAGGTTTAAGCGGGGCGATTTCACCTGCAACTGTTGCCAGTTCAACCCAATAGTTTCCCCCGCGCCCAGCGCATTTTTTAAAAGAATATTTGCCTCGCCGGTGATCAGCAATTTTTTTGAAGAAAGCTGGTCATTATTGGGTAAAAAGCCGACCAGCACATTGACCTGGCTGCTTTTCTTCTGTTTCAGGTAAAGGTTCAGTACTGAGCCTGTACCCAGCAAGGTAAGGTTAGAAGGTTGTTCTTCCTGGATATAAGTCAGCTCCCTGATTTTCCGGCCAACCTGTCCCAGTTTCCTTTTATCATAAAGACTGCCATTGCTGATATCGAGATAGCGTTGCAGGTAATCATTTGAAATTTTCGCATCTCCAAATACCCGGATACTGTCAATTTTATAGGCTGGCCCCTGCTCCACCCTCAGCCTGGCAGATACATTTTCACCCTCCAGCTGCAGGCTGTCGAGGTAAACGCGGGCAAATGGGTGGCCATTATTCTCGAGATAATTCAATATTCTTTCCTGCCAGGCCGAAACCTGGGTAAAATCGATTGCTTTCTCTGTAAAGGATTTATCTCTCCAGCCCACAGCTTCCAGCAGTCCGGGATCCACCGTGCTGGCATCCAGCCGGGCCCATCGGTAAGTATCTCCTAAAAAAAGCACCATGCTCGCGTTCAATGAATCATACCGCAGGCTATCTATCGATGCGGTTACATATCCTTTCGCATTTAACTGGCCAGGTAACTTATTAATAAAATCAATACAATCAAGCCGGGAATCAAATGTTGAGGGTATCCCAAACTCATTGACCAAAAAAGAAGAATCCTTATCAATGCCGCGGATAAAAAGCGGGTATTTGTTCTGCCCGGCAGTTTCCAACACCAGCAGCAAGCCCAGAACAACCGATATTTGCAGTCTTGATTTTTTCACAAGGAATTAGAATAGCCGGTAAGTTTTCGCCGGCATGGTTTTGTAAAAATATTCATTAAATCAGAATAACCCTTGGCAGGTATTTATCTTCATATTCCTTTTTGCAGGCAGGCATGCCATTACTGTAATTTTCATTTCTCTACCTCGCTGCGCTACAAGAACGAAATGGTCGCGGCTTTATTGAAAGAAATGGAATTAAGCCTTGACTACCTGCCTGACCCTACTATCGAAACCATTTATTTCGGGGGAGGTACTCCTTCCCTGCTGCCGTCAGATGATCTGGCAAAACTGCTGAGCCGCCTTCGTGAGTTGTATAAGCTGGCCGGGGATGCAGAAATAACCCTGGAGGCCAATCCCGATGATATAAACAAGGAAAAACTGCTAGGATGGAAGGTTGCCGGCATAAACCGCCTCAGTATCGGCGTACAAAGTTTTCATGATTATGACCTGCAATGGATGAACCGGGCCCATAATGCAAAACAGGCGCTGCATTCCCTGGAGCAGGCACTGGACATTTTTAAAAATATCAGTATTGATCTCATATATGGTACACCCGCGTTAACCAATGAAAAATGGAAGAATAATGTTGATACCGCACTTTCCCTGGGGATTCCCCATTTATCCTGTTATGCTTTGACCATTGAACCCAAAACACCTTTGCAAAAAATGATCAACCTGGGCCACTCCAAGACAGTTGATCCGGAATTACAGTCGGCTCAATTCGTTTTGCTGATGGACTGGTTAAACGCGGCAGGCTATGAACATTATGAGATTTCCAATTTTGCCAAACCTGGCTGGCGCAGCCGCCATAACTCTTCTTACTGGCAGGGAAAACCTTATCTCGGGCTCGGACCCTCAGCCCATTCTTTTGATGGAACAAGCAGGCAATGGAATATCGCTAATAACAATAAGTATATTGATTCGGTCAGTAAAGGGAGCCTTCCCTTTGAAAAAGAAGAACTCACCGCGGTGCAGCGGCTCAATGAGTTTATCATGATCTCCCTGCGTACAATGGAAGGTTTGGACCTAAGAAAAATAAATGGGATTGATGTGGAGCGACTGCTGGAAAGCAGCCAGAAATATATTCACAACGGCCTGATGATTTATGAAAACGATACGCTGGTACTAACAACTGAAGGCAGACTCCTGGCAGATGGAATCGCAGCAGAGCTATTTGCCTGAGGATAATGAATGACCCCTGATCTTATGGATGTAAAAAGGAATAATTTTTACTGGTAAGATCGCTCACTTGAATTTTCCCTGCTGCTTCCAGTAATCATATAAATGTTTTCCTGCAAGACAGGCCAGCATGATCATGATGGCAGAGGGTCCGAATCCATGGTACGAGAGTGGCATTTTCTTCGTTTTTCATTGAGCTTTAAAAGGGGTACGGAATCTAAATCTCAACTTTTAAAACTCACTATTCAGACCAGAACCTGTTCAATTCGTTTAAAACCTTCGGCAGGTTTAACATGGTCCCATAATATTTTATAGACTGTATCCGCTATCGGAATCGCTGCTTGAACCGACAAATTAATATTGTTAATACTGCGTGAAGCCTGGTAGCCTTCGGCTACCATATTCATTTCCAACTGCGCCGCTTTTACCGAATAGCCCTTACCAATCATATTGCCAAAAGTCCTGTTGCGGCTGTAAAGAGAATAACAGGTGACCAGCAAGTCACCCAGGTACACGGAGGCCGCATAATTGGGAGTTTTACGATGGGTAACCGGGTCTTCGCCTTCATGCTCACCCACCGTAATATGTTCCGCCCCGAATTCCCGGAGAAAACCGGCCATTTCATCGGCGGCGTTGGCTATGTAAACACTAAGGAAATTATCACCATAGTCCAGTCCGTGCGCAATACCGGCACCCAGGGCATAGATATTTTTCATTACAGCAGCATATTGTACTCCCAGGATATCGTGGTTAACGATCGTATTAATGTATTGATTGGTAAAATGGGAAGCGATTGCTGAGGCCATTGTGGTATCAATCCCCGAAATAGTGAGATAAGAAAGTTTTTCAGCTGCTACTTCTTCGGCATGACAGGGACCCAGGATCGCAAAATAATCTTCCAGTGCAAGATCAAATTGCTGTTCCAGGTAATAGTTCAACAGGATATTTTTCTCCGGTAATAAACCTTTGATGGCAGATACCACTTTCTTGTTTTTCCAATCAGGAGGATTTAACGGGGCCAGACTTTCCGCAGCATACGCGGAAGGAACGGCAATAACAAGCGTATCTGAGTTTTTGACCACGGTTCTGATATCAGAAGACATTTCTAAAAGAGAAACATCGAAATTGGCCGAGTTCAGGTAATGTGGATTATGTCTTCTTTTTTGCAGGTATGCGATGGTATCCGGGTTTCGGATCCACCAATGAATGGATTCATTTTTATCCGTCAGGATTTTAGCTAATGCGGTGGCCCAGCTGCCGCTGCCAATAATGCCGAATCTCATGGCCAAACTTAGGGAAATATTTCAAGCTGTTTGCGATTAGCTGCTGGCATTCCTCTCCGAAAACACATTCAGGATAAAAACAACTCATAGCTCAAAGCCAGTATTGTCCGGAATCCTGTAAAGAGGGAGTCTTTCTTAGCGATTTCTTATCGATGATTTTAGTGGACCAGAAAATAAAGTGAAGTCCCGGTTTATTCTTCAGTTAATCTTCAGGGTAAAGACCGCGGAAATATAGCAGTTACCCCGGGCTTCAGCCCGGGGCCCAGAGTACTACAATCAAACAGGCTTGAGCCTAAACCTAATTTTGGCTAAAGCCAGGCAGTTTTATAAGCTGCTTGTCCGCGAGCTGAAGCACGCGGTAACACCACGGGTATGGCTTTAATAAAATTGATCCGGGCGGCCATGAAAGAACTTACTTTGGTCGCAGCAGTTTACTTTTTTACCGGAGAACTGAATTACTACAATCGAACAGGACTTTAGCCTAAACCTAATTTTGGCTAAAGCCATGCAGTTTTTTTAAACTGCTTGCCCGCGAGCTGAAGCACGCGGTAACACCTTCGGTATGACTTTTAGAG